>SVTN01000153.1 GCA_015063765.1 Oscillospiraceae bacterium
CAAGCTCAAGAATGACTTGGAGCGCCCAGCCGACTGTGGAGAATGCAGCTAAAATAACCGAGAGCACGGTGACACTTTGCGTTGCCATATAAATGCCGTAAATCGTAAGAGCAAGTGTGAATGCTTTGACAGTGAGCTTGAACCATTTGTAAGCCTGCTTTGTTTGCTTCTTGACCCTTTTGGCTTCTTTGCTTTCTAAATTGTGTGTAACAAGGTAGAAAACAAAATAGGCAACAGAAACGGAGAGCAGGGCGATATTTGCGTAAAAAAATCCGCTGGGGGCAATCAGGGCATATACAAGATAAAATATGTATATCAGTTGCAAAACAACGTTGTAGCCCAGAATAAAGCGCTTGAAATCGGCAATGGTCTTATCCACCGCCGCACGAGTATGATCAAACATATACGTCCTCCAAAAGAAAGGGTAGCTTTATTATACCGCTTTTTAACGAAATTGTCAATAGTCGGAGACACGGTGCCCAAAAGGAGAAAAATGATTATTTATGTCTTTTTTTGTTTTTTCTATTGACAAATGCGTTCGCTTTTCGTATAATAAATAGCGTAGTGCAGGCGTATCTCAATGGTAGAGTGTCCGCTTCCCAAGCCGATTACGCGGGTTCGATTCCCGTCGCCTGCTCCAAAAGAAAAGAAGCACCGCGAGGGTGCTTCTTTTCTTTTCGTGTAGGTACGGCAGAAGACGCTTTTATGTGCTTTTTACACCAGCGCGCCTATGTTACGAAGCTGTTGGAGAAACGCGGCGACGTCGGTTTTTGCGGTGTCGGTGGAGACCTCAAACTCATCGCAAAGGGCGGAGACGAGCGTATCCTCACAGTCACAGCCGTTTTGGAGGATCCTCCAAAGGAAGCAAGCGGTGCTGTTCAGCTTCATCAACGTCGTGTCGGTAATGCCTGCGCGGCAAGGAACGACGATGGGCGTGCCTGCTACCTCGCGCATAGCAAAATCGGGTGAAATTTTCATCGGGTACTCCTTTTCGTCATGGTTTGGTAGGACAGTCTTGCGGCGTTTTCGGTAGGGGTGCAGGAGAGTGCGTAAAGCGGAACGGAAGAAAGCAGCTTATCGGCAAGTGCCATCGTTTGCATAACGGCATCCGTGCCGCCGTTTAACAGGATCTGACGGAGAAGGGGAGTGAGCGCTTCCTTGGGTGTGATCTCACGGATCTCGTCTGTTTCACCGCGCGAAAGGAAACAGATACCGCCAAGGCGTACCTTGCGGTTTTCGTTCCAATGCTCTTTGCCGCAAAAGGGTGTTCCGTAAGCATAGACAACGCCGTTTTCAAAGCGGAGAATAGGCTTGTCGCCGTTCAAAATATGAACGCTATCTCCATAGGTATGCTTCCAGAGTGCGATATGCGTGGATTTTCCCGTTCCCGACGGGGCAGAAAACGCATAAGCCGTTCCGTTGGCTTCGATGACAGCAGCATGCAGAAAGAGCGCATCCTTTGCGAGAAGGAAACGGCAGATTTTTTCATAAGTAAGCGAAATTTCTGCGGCGGCATCGCTGACAGTGCCGTGCTTTTCGCGGTAAGCGGCGATTTCGTCTTTCGGAGAGACGATCTCGTGATCGGCAACGGCGCCGAGCTCTGCTTCATACCCTCGGCAAAGGCGTTTTAACGCATCCGAGGGGGAAACGAGATCAAAGGTGAAGCCTGCAATCGTATAAAGCGGCATAAACTACTCCATAAAAAAGCCCACAGAACCGCGTGAAGACACGGTTCTTGCGGGCTTTCGTTATATTAGTGCACGATGCACTTCTCGGTGTCCTTGTCGAAAATGTGCATTCTCGTCGTGTCGATAGCGACCTTGATCGCATCGCCTGCACGGGACGAGGAGCGAGCGGAAACGCGGGCAATGATGTTCTTGCCGTTGGTAGCGTCCTCCTGACCGTCAAAGCCAAGGTAGAGGTAGATCTCAGCACCCATAAGCTCGGTAACGTCAACCGTGGTCTCGATGGTGCTCTCAGGCATCGTAGCGACAACGGCGGGCTCGTCGTGAATGGTCTCGGGACGGATACCGATCACGACATCCTGACCGATGTATTCCTTCAGAGCAGGGTCAGCCGCCTTGTCAGCGGGAACCTTGATGGAGTTGTTACCGAAGGTAACGTAAAGATCGGTGCCTCTCTGCTCAAGACGGCAGGTGATGAAGTTCATCTGAGGCGTTCCGATAAAGCCTGCGACGAAGAGGTTGCAGGGCATATCGTAGAGATTCTGAGGCGTGTCGACCTGCTGGATGAGACCGTCCTTCATAACGACGATACGCGTAGCCATCGTCATAGCCTCGACCTGGTCATGCGTAACGTAAATGAAGGTGGTTCCAACCTTCTTGTGAATCTTGGTAAGCTCGGTTCTCATGCTTGCACGAAGCTTTGCGTCAAGGTTGGAAAGCGGCTCGTCAAGAAGGAAGACCTTAGGATCACGGACGATGGCACGGCCGAGAGCAACACGCTGCTTCTGACCACCCGAAAGAGCCTTCGGCTTTCTTTCGAGAAGGTGGCTGATATCAAGGATACGGGCTGCTTCTTCCACGCGGCGCTTGATCTCTTCCTTGGCTACCTTGCGGAGCTTCAGACCGAATGCCATGTTGTCGAAGACCGACATGTGAGGATAAAGAGCGTAGTTCTGGAACACCATCGCGATATCTCTGTCCTTCGGAGCGATATCGTTGACGAGCGTTTCACCGATGAAAAGCTCACCCTCGGTAATTTCCTCAAGACCTGCGATCATACGGAGCGTAGTCGACTTACCACAGCCCGAAGGACAGAGATATCGCGATGG
>SVTN01000018.1 GCA_015063765.1 Oscillospiraceae bacterium
CAAGGGGGAGCATACGGACAAGGTAGGCCACCCCTGCCATCACGAGCAGATAAACGAAAAACATCGGACGGATGGTCATGCGTCTTCCCCTCCCTTCTTTCCCGTATCAATGGGGGCGAGAAAGGCGAAGAGCGCGGATGCGATGACGGCGCAAATGATGATCACGAAGCCGCTCGGCACATGTGACAGCACGGGCACATAGTAGAAAAGAAGGCTGAGTGCGATGGCGGTGAGCACACAAAGGGCTGTCGGCTTATGCTTTTTGGCATCGGGTACCACGATGGCGATGAACATACCGTAGATGGCAACACCGAGTGCCGTGGAAACGATGGCGGGAAGGATATCGCCCGCAATCGCACCGAGCGCCGTACCGAACGCCCATCCGAGGTAGGGGGTCGTGATCAGTCCGTACATATAGGAGCGCGAGACTCCCTCGGGCTGGACTGCCGAAACGGCAAAGACCTCATCGGTATTGACGAAGGCGATGAGGAAGCGGTCGGGAAGACGCACACTCTTGTCCATCTTTTGGGAAAGCGAGACCGACATGAGCGCATATCTTAAATTGATGATAAATTGGGTCGATGCAAGCTCGATCAAGCTCCCTGCGCCCGCAATGATGGGCACGCCTGCAAGCTGACCTGCCGAGGTCACGTTGGTCATAGAGATGAGAACCACCTCGGCAATCGACAGCCCCTGCCCAACGGCGAAAATGCCGAAGGAAAAGGAAACGGCAAGGTATCCAAGGCAAATGGGAATGCCGTGGATGAGTCCTTTTTTAAAATCGTTTTTCTTCATGGTAAACTCTTTTCATAAGTACGGGCTTGGCTTCACCCAAGCCCTTTTTCCGTCATTCGTCCTCATCCTCTTCCGGGACAGGCTTAACGATGACCGAAAGACGCTCGATACGGTTCTCGCCCATCTCGGTGACAATGACGTAAAGATTGCGGTATTCAAAGCTGTCGCCCTCGTGGGGATCTGCATCAAGCATTTCGATCGCCCAACCGCTGACGGTAGTGAAATCGGATTCAAAGTCACGGTAATCGACATCAAGCATATCAAACATATCCTCAATATTGGCGTCGCCCACGACCTCCCAGGTGTTCTCGTCGGTTTCGACGAATTCGTTTTCGATCTCGTCGTTTTCGTCCCAAATGTCACCGACCAGCTGCTCAAGGATATCCTCCATCGTGACGATACCCATGATGCCGCCGTACTCGTCGAGAACGAAATCGACGTGGTTCTGCTCCTCGCGCATCTTAGCCAAGGCGACAGGAAGCTTCATATTGGTATAGACAAAGGTGGGCTCCTTCAACAGGGGGCGAAGATCGGTGATCTCACCCTCGTCCACCAAAACGCGATAGTAATGCTTCACGTTCAAAACGCCGATGATGTGGTCAAAATCGCGCTCGTAAACGGGAAGACGGCTATAGGGCGTATTCGAGATCACGGCGGCGATCCTTTCGGGGGCATCGTCAATGTTGATGGCGTCCCATTTGAGTCGGTGCGTCAGTATTTCGCCAACGGTGGTGTTGGCAAAATCAAGTGCCGACTGCAAGAGGTCGCTTCTCTCCTCATCAAGCACGCCTTCCTCGCCAACCGTTTCAATGATGGTGGAGAGATCCTCCTCGGTCACGGTGGGCTCCGTCTGCTTTTTACGGAACATCAGGTTAACGACCGCAACAAAGGGAGCGGCAATGGGGGTCAAGACCCAAATGACGAACTGAAGGGGATATGCGACGATCTGCACAAAGGAAACTGCTTTCTGCTTGGCAAGGATCTTGGGGATGATCTCACCGAACACAAGAACGAGCACCGTCACTGCCACCGTAGCGATCGTAGCACCCACGCCGTCGCTTCCCGGGAAGAGTGCGACTACAAACATGGTAGCAACAGACGAAGCGGCAGTATTGACAAGATTGTTACCGATCAAAAGCGTTCCGAGGATCTTGTCAAAACGGGATTGGATCTTAAAAGCAAGGCGCGCCGCGGATGACTTTTCTCCCGCCTTTTCAAGGCGGCGCGGGTTAGCACTCATGTAGGCGATCTCGGAGCCCGAGAAAAAGGCAGAGCATAAAAGAAGCACCACCATAAGAGGAACGATCACAGCAATACTCATTCGGAGATCACCTCCTCGGATGCTTCACGGCTCTTGGTCGCAAGCTTCGGGGTTTCAATATGGAAGGTGAGCTTCGAAAGACGGCCGTCCTCCACCTCTTTTACGGTCACGGTGAGGTTGTGCCAAGTAAAGGAGTCCTCCGCTTCGGGGGTATGTCCAAGCTTTTCCGCGACGAATACGGCGACGGTCATACGTGCGGGAACCTTTACGGGGGGCGTATATTTCATGCGGCGGAAGGCATCGGCAAGAAAAAGGGTGGGCGCGACGTCAAAATAGTTGCCGCCGAGCTTCATAAACTCGTGGTTCACGACGTCGTCCTCGTCAAAGATCTCGCCAACCAGCTCTTCTAGGAAGTCCTCCACCGTAACAAGACCGAGGACCTCGTTTTTCTTACCGCGCACGATGGCGATAGAGGTCTTATTCTTACTCATTTTGGCAAGCTCATCGTCAATATCCGCCTCGTGGCTGACGAAATAGGGCTTTGTGATCATGCTGCCAAGGCTGAGCGGCTTGCCCTCGGCAACCGCTTTTAAGTAATTGCGCGTGGAAAGAAAGCCGAGGATATGGTCAAGATCGCGGCGATAGACGGGCAGTCGCGTATATTTGTTTTCCTTGATGATGGCAAGGATCTCTTCCTCACTCATGCTGCGTTCAATGCCGACAACATCCTCTCTGAGGGTCAAAACATCCGCGACCTTTTTCTTGGAGAAAATAAGCGCAGACTGAAGAAGATCGCCTCTCTCCTCGTCAATGACGCCCTCTTCTCCGACCGTTTCGATGATGTCGGTCAATTCCTCCTCGGTGACGGTCGGCTCTTCCTTGGTTTTGAAGATCTTTTGCACGAGCCGAGATATCGACCGAAACAGAAAAGCCACAGGCGTGAGGATCGTCACCAGGAAGGAAAGAGAGCCCGACATCAGCATGATGTATTTTTCGCTGTGCGCACGTGCATAGCTTTTCGGGATCATTTCACCGGCGAGAAAGATCACAACTGTGGTGATAGCGGTCGTAATCACCGCGATCACACCCTCGGAGAGATTGCTTTTAAACGCGGAAAAAATATCCACAACAAGCAAGGTTGCCAAGGAAGCGCAGGCGATGTTTACAATATTATTTCCCACCAAAATGGCGGTAATGGTGCGGTCGTAGTTTGCTTCGAGGCGCAACGCGCGCTTGGCACGCTTATTGCCGTCATCGGCATAGCCTCGCAGACGAATCTTATTCATCGAGGAAAGCGCACTCTCCACCGACGAAAAATAAGCGCTAAACAAGATCAAAACACAACACAAAAACAAATACAGGTAACTACTCGGGTCCATGGACGAAAACCACACTCCTTTAAAATGAATTAATGATATTATATACAAGATTGGGCTATTTGTCAAGTGGGGGCTGTCACATTTAGGCATAAGAACAAAGACAGCCCCTTCACTAAAAGCATAAGAATAAAGACAGCCGCGCTAAAAACCGAAGAAAGGAAGGCGCGGAAGCCTTCCTTTCGGAAGACGCGGTATTCTTCCTGTACGAGGGATGACCTCCTTCTTTTCTTCCACCCCTTCTAAGAAGGGGGGAACGACGGGCGGATGGGCGGCGGCATTATAGGGGCGGCCGTCGTGGCTTTTACCGATATAGACGCCGTCGGGGATGCTGTCTGCAAAAAAGGGGACATCCCCCGTGGGGGCTTCCGTACCGACGGGCTCTCGAAAGACGTATTCCGCGTCCTTGACCGTAATTTCAAAGGGAAAGGCGCGCCATGGCACGGAAATGAGGGAAACACGGGTAAGGCTTCCCTCTCGCCCCTTCGCAGGCGGAAAGGCGACGCCGTCATTTTCTTTGTCGTAAAAGACGGAAACGTGCGTGTCGCAAGCGGTAAGGTGGTGATCAAAGGGCAGCCATACGGTGGTTTCACGGCAGCCTCTTGCATCCTCTTTGCAAAGAACTGTTTGCATTTTTCCGGAATCCTTGCACACGATCGCCTCGCGAAGCCCCCTTGCCATTTGGAAGGCGCGCATCTCCCCGTCGGGGATGCTTTGATGGAGCGGCTTCATGATATCATCAAACAAAGAGAGGTGAGGCGTTCCCGACACGGCGGTGCCGCCCTTTTCATATCCGCACCAAACACCGCACAGATAATACGGGGTGTACCCGATAAACCAGCGATCGCGGTTGCCGCCCGAGCTCCCCGTTTTTCCTGCCGTATCTACGGTGGCGGGAAGGGCAAGCGTCTTAGCACTTCCCTCCTCGGTGACGCCCTGCAGCATATGCGTCACAACCGATGCTGTGGCAGAGGATATGACCTGTCTTTCCTCTGTTTCTCCCGAGAGAAGAACATCGCCTTCCGCATTTTCCACACGGTAAAGCGTGCTTCCCTCACTCATCCTTCCCTCTCGGCAAAAGGGGAGATAGGCGCGTGTCATTTCAAAAAGGCTGACACCGTTCGTAAGCTCCCCCAAGGCAAGCGGTGCTTCCGCAAGATCGGTGCGCACGTTTCCCTGCGCATCGGTGGTCCTTCGGCAGAGGCTCCCGATACGGAAATCGCCTGTCAGCCTTGCGTAAATATGCTCCGCGCCCAAAAGGCGAAAGATGGAAACGGCTACGGTGTTTTTCGAGTGTATCAGGGCGTCCTTTGCGAGGATCAAGCCGTCGTACACGTCGGGGGAATTTTTCGGCCATGCGCTTCCCCCCGAGAAGCTTTGCGGCACGTCGTCGAATAGGGTGGCTTCATGAATACGCCCCTCGTCGATGGCAGGCGCATACAGGGCAGGCACCTTCAAGACCGAGCCTGGCGCGCGGCGCATATCGGTCACGTAGCTGAAAAGACGGTTTCCCTTCTTTGCTCCAAGATCCCCGACAAGCGCTACGAGCTTTCCCGTTTCGGGCGAAAAGATCGCCGCCCCCGCATGGAAGCCCTCCCCATGGCTGTTTTCGGCGAGAGCCTTTTCCGCCGCTTTTTGCGCATGGGGGTCAAGGGCGGTATAAATGCGCAAGCCGCCCCCCTCAATGAGTGCGCTGACGGCACTCTCGGTATAGCCTTTGGCAAGAAGCCCCTGCTTCACCTCCGAGAGCACCGCTTCGGCATACCAAGAGCGCGGCGAATTTTCTTTTTCTCTTTTCGGCGTAAGCACGAGCGGCTCTTTTTGTGCCGTGGCACATTCTTCCTCGCTGATATACCCTAGCTCCGCCATACGCGCAAGCACGAGGTTGCGCCTTGCTATATGCGCTTCGGGATGCGCGCGCGGACCTAATCGCGCAGGGGCGGGTGTGATGGCGGCAAGGCTTGCACTCTCGGCAAGCGTAAGGTCGGATACCTCTTTGCCGAAGTAGTTTTCCGCCGCCGCGCCCACGCCGACACACCCCTCTGCCAAGGGTACGATATTGAGATAGGCTTCTAGGATCTCCTCCTTGGTATGACTGCTTTCTAACATTTGCGCACGGGTCATCTCGCGTATTTTACGCGCCACCGTTCGCTCACGCTCACCGCCGATATTTTTGATCAGCTGTTGGGTGATGGTGGAGCCGCCGAAGCGGCGCTTTTCTCCCAAAAGACGGTTGACGACCGCCTTTGCCGTTCGGATGGGATCGACGCCGCTATGGCGGTAAAACCTATGGTCCTCCATGGCGACGAACGCGTTTTTCAAGTGCACAGGCAACGCCTCCCACTCGGCGTAAATACAAGCATCACCCACCGTAATTCGCTCCTCCTCCCATTCGACTGCCGCCGTGCCGTCGTAATAATAGAGGCGCGTCACGCTCTCCGCTCCCACGCGGCGAAAGAGCATTTCATCCATATCGGGATCAATGTCGGCAGTCAGGGCAAGTGTGGCTGTGAGCAGGACGGATATCAAAAAAGCCCCCGCGCAAAAGGCAAGGAAAAAGCGTCGGCTCTTCCCAAAGATCCTTTTTCGCGGGGGAGTTTTCTTATTCATGATCAATCTCCTTTTTGCTGTTGCAAAATTAGTATACCAAGCAAAAAAGAGGAAAAATCGGGTGAAATTCCGCCAAATGCGGAAATTTTTGCGTTTTAATCGCGCGTTTTCTTCAGGAAATCGGCTTCATCGTACAAAACGCGGGCGAGGCAAAGTCCCTCGGGCGGCGCTGTCGCGCCTGCGGCGGTGCGGTTGCCCGACGCAAGAATATCTGCCGTAGCGTCGGGAGCGATCCTGCCCGTTGCTACAGCAAGCAGCGTGCCTGTGATAATGCGCACCATGTTGTAAAGAAAGCCGTCACCCGTCACGACGACGGTATAAAGCGCGTCTTTTCGTTCCACATGGCAGTCAAAGACGGTGCGCACGGGCGTTTTGGTGGGTGAGCCCTCGGCGCGGAAGGCGGAAAAATCGTGCGTGCCGACAAGATGGCTTGCCGCACGGTTCATGCGCTCTAAAGCATCGGGCAGGAAGGGGTAATACACCTGCCAAGCGCGGTCCTTATAAAAGGGATTGGCAACGGGAACGGCAAGGATGCTGTAGCGGTATTCCTTGCCTTTTGCATCGTAGCGCGGATGAAAGCCGTCCTCCACCGCCTGCGCCCGATAGAGTGAGAGATCGGGGGGCATATAGGGAGCGAGGGCAAGAGAAAGCTTTTCGGGCGGTACGGGGAGCGAGCCGTCCGCAAGCGCGACCGTCAGGGCAAAGCCGTCGGCATGCACGCCGCTATCGGTGCGGCTACAGCCCGTCACCATGACGGGGCTTTCAAAAAACTGCTCCAAGATCTCGGTCAACGTGCCCTGCACCGTACGCTTTTCCTTTTGCGCCTGAAAGCCGCAGAAGTGCGTTCCAACGTAGCGAATATAACAAAGATACTTCATCGTCTTACACCGCAAAGCCGAAGGGCAGCAAGATGTTGGCAAGCACGATGGCTGTGCCAAAGGCGACAAAGAGGAAGAGTGCGGCAAAATCGCGCGCGTGCAGACGCATGCGGACAAAGCGCGTTCTTCCGATGTCGCCGCGGTAGCAACGGCATTCCATGGCGGTTGCCAACTCATCCGCACGGTTAAAGGAGGACACGAGCAGAGGAATGATCACGGGAACGAGCGCCTTGGCGCGCGCCAAAACGTTGCCTGTATCGAAGGCGGCGCCGCGCGCCTTTTGCGCGTTCATGATCTTATCCGTTTCCTCAACGAGGGTGGGGATAAAGCGAAGCGCGATGGTCAGCATCATGGCAAAATCATGCACGGGGATGCGGATCTTTTTGAGCGGCGAAAGGAGCGACTCGATCGCGTCGGTCAAGACGATGGGCGACGTGGTATAGGTGAGAAAAACGCTGGTACCGATGACGAGGACGGTCACACGGAGTGCCATAAACAGAGCACGGATCACACCCTCTTTATATACGGTGATGCGCCAAAAGGAGAAAAGAACCTCCGTCCCCTTGGTAAAGAAGACGTTGATGAGCATGGTAAAGATGAGTATGAATAGGATCGGCCGTATTCCTCTGAGGACCACCTTTAAGGAAAGGCGGGATGCAAGGATGAGCACGATCGCGGAAAGCAAGAGTGCCGCATAGCACCAAACGTTTTTCGCAAGGAAAATGGTGACGATATACAGTACGGTAAGGACAAGCTTCATCCTGGGGTCTAGGCGATGTAAGACCGAGTTCCCGGGGAAAAACTGTCCGAGCGTCATATCCTTTAGCATTTTGACTGCCTTTCTTTGTTACTTTTGTGCAAGCACCTGTAAAAGGGCGGATTTCAAGCCCTCTACCGTATAAAGCTCGCCCGAAAGGGGGATGCCCCTCTCACGCAGCTTCTCGGCGATTTCAAACACCGCAGGCATAGCAAGACCCGCCTCATAGAGCAGAGAGGGCTCGGCAAAGATCTCCGCAACGCTTCCCGTTTTCACGACCTGCGCGTTTTTCATAAGAACGATATTGTCACAGTATTTCGCCATATCCTCCATGCTGTGGCTCACGAGAATGAGGGTGGCGTTGTGGGCGCGGCGGTAGGCGAGGAGTCCTTCAAAGATCTCGTTTTTACCGCGCGGGTCAAGACCTGCCGCAGGCTCGTCAAGCACGAGAACCTCGGGGCGCATGGCAAACACGCCCGCAATGGCGGCACGGCGCTTCTGTCCGCCCGAAAGATCTAAGGGAGATTTGTCAAGAAGCTCCTCGGGAAGCCCGACGAAGCTTGCCGCCTCCTTCACGCGGACGGCGATCTCCTCCTCGGAGAGTCCCATATTGCGCGGACCGTAGGCAATATCCTTTGCCACGGTATCGTCAAACAGCTGATATTCGGGGTATTGCATCACGAGTCCCACGCGAAAGCGCACGCGGGCGAGCTCCTTTTTGCTCTCATGGATGTCCTTGCCGTCGAGAAGGACCTTCCCCTCTGTGGGCTTCAAAAGACCGTTGAGCATCTGCACGAGGGTGCTTTTGCCCGAGCCCGTGTGCCCGATGACACCCGTCACACAGCCCTTTTCAAAGCCGACCGAAACGCCGTCAAGCGCCTTGATCTCAAAGGGCGTGCCCTTGCCGTAGATACAGCTGACGCCTTCAAGCTTTAACAGTTCCATTCGCTTGTTCCTTCCATAATCCTTCGAGCACCGAAACGCACTCGTCTACCCCGACACAGCCGTCGGGAAGCGAAAATCCTTCCGCCTTCAATTCGTAAAGTAGTCTTGTCGTTTGCGGGGCTTCAAGTCCTACGCGCGCAAGAAGCTCCACCTGAGAGAAGACCTCCCTCGGCGTACCGTCGAGCAAAAGCTCGCCGTCGTCAATGACAAGCACGCGGTCGGCTCTCGCCGCCTCGTCCATATAGTGTGTGATGTGAATGAGGGTGATGCCCTTTTCGCGGTTGAGCCTTTCCACAACGTCCAGCACCTCTCGTCTTCCGCGCGGATCGAGCATGGCGGTGGATTCGTCGAGAATGATGCATTCGGGAAGCATGGCGATCACACCCGCGATCGCAACGCGTTGCTTCTGTCCGCCCGAAAGACGGGCGGGAGAATGCTTGGCATATTCGGTCATACCGACCGCCTTAAGAGCGTCCTCTACGCGCTTGTGCATTTCGTCATAGGGAACACCAAGGTTTTCGGGACCGAACGCCACGTCCTCCTCCACCACGCTTGCAACGATCTGGTTGTCGGGGTTTTGAAAGACCATGCCGACCTTGGCGCGCAGGCGAAAGAGAGCTTCCTCATCAAAGCCCTCCGCCGTCAGCTCCTCGCCTGCCACAAACAGGCGACCCGAGGTGGGCGTGAGGATCATATTGAGGAGCTTTGCGAAGGTGCTTTTCCCCGAGCCGTTGTGCCCGAGGAGCGCCACGTATTCGCCTTTACGGATGCTGACCGAGAAATTCTTGACAGCGGGATGCGCATTCTTGTCCTCTTCATAGGAGAAGCAAAGATTCTCGGCGCGGATAAATTCACTCATGCTTATTTCCTTTCAAAAGTGCAGCGCACACTGCTGCCTGCGGGAAGGGTGAGCCCGCTTTCTTCTACATAAAGTCCGATCTCATCGGCTTCACATCTTCCGCCGCGCGATCTTGCGACACGCAAGTCGACGATATAGCGCATGGCGGAGGCGGAAAGCCCCGTGGTGTAGGAATTGAGCAGGAAAAAGAGGGGATTGTCCGAAAGAAGCTTTGCCGACAGCTCCACAAAGGGATCGATGCTCTCCTCGATCTTCCACACCTCGCCCGTCGGACCTCTGCCGTAGGAGGGCGGGTCCATGATGATGGCGTCGTAGCGGTTGCCGCGGCGCAATTCGCGCTCCATAAACTTACGGCAATCGTCCACGATGTAACGAATGGGGGCGTCCTTCAGCCCCGAAAGCGCGGCGTTTTCCTTTGCCGCCTGCACCATGCCCTTTGCCGCATCCACGTGGACGACAGAGGCACCTGCCGCCGCTGCGGCAACCGTCGCGCCGCCCGTATACGCAAAGAGGTTAAGCACCTTGATGGGGCGGTCTGCCTTGCGGATCAGATCGGAGAACCAATCCCAGTTGGTTGCCTGCTCGGGGAAAAGACCTGTATGCTTAAAGCCCATCGGCTTGATCACAAAGCGAAGCGTGCCGTAATTAATATTCCAGCTTTCGGGAAGTCGGTTTTCGCTCCACGCGCCGCCGCCCGAGCGCGAGCGTCTGTAGCCTGCGTCGGCAGAATTCCAAAGCTTATGATGCTTTGCGTTTTTCCAAATGACCTGCGGATCGGGACGGATGAGAGAATACTTCCCCCAAAGCTCCAGACGCTCGCCGTCCGATGCGTCGAGAAGTCGGTAGTCCTTCCAGTTTTTACTTACCCACACGACCCATATCCTCCTTTTTCTTTTCGTACATATAGCGCGCCGAGCCCACGTTCTGTCCGTGGCAAAGCGCAATGGCGAGGGCGTCCGCCGTATCGTCGGGCTTCGGTGGCGCGGGAAGCTTTAAGAGCGAGGTGACCATGGAAATGACCTGCCTTTTTTCGGCGAGCCCGTAGCCAACGACCGCCTGCTTGACCTGCATCGGCGTGTATTCCTCTACCCTCACCCCGTGCTGCTTTGCGCAAAGAAGCGCGACGCCGCGCGCCTCGGCAACGGGAATGGCGGTGGTTTGGTTATGGTTGAAGAAGAGCTCCTCGATCGCCATTTCCTCCGGCTGATACTTGTCCATCAGGGCGGAAAGATCGTCATAGATCATTGAAAGGCGTTCTTCAACGGGGGTGTGCGCAGGGGTGGTAACAGCGCCGCAGGCAACGGGATAAAAGCGCCCGTGCACGACCTCGATCACACCCCAGCCGACGATGGCAAGCCCCGGGTCAATACCGAGTATTCGCATGCAATCCCCCCTTTTCTTTCCTCACACGGAAGGCATTTCCGTATTTAACAATATATTATACCATAGATAAAGGGGAAAATCAAGGATTTTGCCGTCAAAGAGGAAAACTTTTTGCGGGGGCGGCTTTTTTGCGTCCTTCTCCCAAAAAGGCAAGGATGAGAAGAAAGAGCCCGCCACCCACCAAAAAGCGGCAAACAAGGGTAAAAAGATCCCCTCTTGCAGGCAGGATCAACACGGTAAAAAGAAGCGAAAGGAGAGAAGCAAGCAGGGGGGATAAAAGTTTTTTTGCCGAAAGGGTCAAGGGCAAGGCGCGCTTTAGGCGTGCAAGGCTTAAAATAAAATTCATAAGCTCTGTGATGTAGATGACAAGAACGTAGCCGTCCGCGCCGAATAGAGGAAGCAGGATAAGCACCGCCAAAACGGACAGGGCGGCATCGGCAATATTGATGCCCATAGAATACACCTGGAACCCAAGCCCTTTCAGGTGTGCGTCCACCACGCTGTCAAGATACATGATGGGAACGAGGGGAGAAAGCAGGCGAATGTAGCGTCCAACCTCTCCGCTTTCATACAAAAGCCGTCCGAGCGAGTCCGCGCCGAGGAACAAGAGGAGCGAAGAAAACAGCGCAAACAAAAAGGCGCCGAAAAGCGCACGGGATGCGATGTGTGAGAGCCGTTTTTTCGCACCGATCCCCTCAAGCTCCGCGCATTCGGGAACGAGAAGTCCCGAAAAGGAGGAGAGCACGGCAGTCGGGAACAGGAGAATGGGGAGTGCCATGCTATGCAAGGATGCGTAGGAAGCGAGGGCATCTCCCCTTGCAAGCCCGCCCCACGAAAGCGCAACGGGGATCAAGAGATGCTCAAGCGTCAGAAGTCCCGAGCGCGCGTAGGCGGATGCGGCGCAGGGGAAGGCAAAGCCGACAACGGCGCGTCCCTCTCCCCCCGTGCCGCCACCCGACATCGTATGGCGGCGGCGATCCATCCACGCCTGTGCGTAAAGAAGGAAAAAGGAAAAGAACTCGGCGATCGAAGAGCCGCCGACAAGGGCGAGGCACGCCGCCTCTACCTCGCCCTCCTTGCAAAGGGAAAGCCCGAAGAGTGTGAGAAAAATGCGCACCGCCTGCTCAAAGACCTGTGTGGCGGCATTGTGCCCGACGCGTCTGACGGCAACGAAATAACCGCTATATACCGCGGAGAGGGCGATCGGCACAAGGCTGAGGGAAAGCAAGCGCAAGGACGATCGGGTGCGCACATCGCCTAAGACGCGCAAAGCGAGAAGATCCGATCCGAAATAGAGGGCGAGCGCCGCCGTACCCCCGAAGGCAAGGGCGTAAAAAACGGCGGCACGCAGAATTCTTTTTGCCCGTTTTCCCTCACCTCTGCCAAGTGCCGCCGCAACGAGCCTTGTTACGGCAAGCGAAACGCCCGACGTCGCGAAGGTGACCGCAAAAGCATACACGCTCATGGTCAGCGAAAGAAGTCCCATCCCCTCTGCCCCGACCTTTTCGGTAATATAGCTGTTGAAAAGCAGCGAAACGCCTCGCATTGCGAGGGCGACGGCGGCAAGCATCGCACCGCTTTTGAAGAACTGTCGTTTACTAGTCATCTCTTCTCCTCCCTGTTCTTATTTATACTATGAAGAGGAAGAAGAAAAAAGAAGCCCACGGCTGTGGGCTTCTTGCAATTTATTCCACGGTTTCGGTGGTATAGGTGAGCGGTATGCCGTAAACGCGCTCATAGACCTCCTTGCAGAATGCGGCGTTCTCGGCACGCATTTTTTCGGCGGCTTCCTTTTTGGAGAGCGCGGGGTCGGCATAGATGGGCGCACCGACGTGGGGCGTATAGGAAAGAATGGGAAACCCGTCCTCTCCGATGCGGTCGGTATCAAGGAAGGTGATAAAGCAGGGGACGACGGGCACGCCACGGCGCACGGCGATCTCGAAGGCACCGAGCTTCATCGGCTTCGGCTTGCGATAATTCCACCAAAGGCTCTGCTCGGCATAGATGAGCAAGCAGTTTTTCTCATTAAGCGCCTGGCGGACTGCCTTTAAAAACAGCTTCATGGTGGCAGGGTCGGAGCTGAGCGGCAGGGTATCGCAGTTGCGCATCAGCATGCCGTAAAAGCCGGGAAAGGAGGTGTAATTTCCTTCACGGATGACGCGATACATCTTGCCCTTCCGTTTCGAAAGATCAAAGACCTTTTGCATGATAAAGCTGTCAAAGGGATGAAAGTGGTTGCAGGTGATGACGGCACCGCCATCCACCGACGAAAGATGCTCCACCCCCTCGGCAGGGTTCAAGTACAGCTTCTTCTGCTTTAAAAGGCGGCGAAAGAAGAGGCGCGCAGCACCAAAGGAAAGATTGCGCTTGGTACGGGACACAAGTCCACGGTCAAGGTATTTGATATCCTCCGGGTGAAGAACTCTGCCGGGCGGGTCTTGCTCGACATCCTGATCGAAAAGTCCTTTTCTTTCGTATTCCTCGATCTTGGCGAGAACGGCAAGACGGTCACTCGCCCTTTGGATCTCCTTTTCCTCCATCGTCAAAGAGCCCTCCCGACAAGTATTTTCTTCGCGCAGGGCGAAGAATGGCGCACGTCCCCTCTCTCTTTTTCCACCCCTTCGATGGGTTTTAAGAGGTGTGCAATGCGTGCGGCAATGCGGCGGTTTTCCGCCTCCTCCTCGCTCTCGCGCACCGCGGTCGCTACGAGGTTTTGGGTCTGCTCGGCGGCTTCGCGCACGTCCTCCTCGCTGTATGCCATCTTGCGTGCGTGCAGCTCATCTCCGTAGGGGGTTGCATCCGCGCACGCCCAGAATTCATCCTCATAGAGAACGCCATCCTTTTGCCAAGGCTTGCTGTCAAGGTTGAAATGGACGAGCATCGGCTCTTCTTTTGCCGCTTCAAAGGGCATATAGTTCCAAATCTCGGGAAGGAAGCTGACCTTGCCACGGCAGAGAACGTTCAGATAATCCTGGTCCTGCGCCACGCGGAAGGTGACCGAGGACAAAAGGCGAAGGAAAAGATCACCAAAGCCGATCTTACGCATTTCGACAAGATTCATGAGGAGAACGCCTGCGTTAAAGTAGGGCATATCGGTGGGAACACCCACGCGATTTTCTACATAGCGGCGCAACACGGGCACACGGTTCACAAAGCCGTCGGGGATCGCACCTGCAAGCTTTCCCGTAAGATCGGTGTCAAACAGGCAGGCAACATCGCCGCGCAAAAGGATGTCGCTGTCAAGGTACAGCGCCTTTTTCATGCGAGGATAAAGATCGGGGATCAAAAGGCGATAATAGGTTGCCTTCGAATAATAGTCACGCGTGTGCAGACGGTCGGTAAATGCCTCCACCTCGCGCGACACGTTTTTAAATGTGAGCGAAAAGCCCTTTTCCGCAAAGTGACAGCACATCTCCCTTGCCTTCTTTTCAGCAACGTCGGTATGCAGGACGTATACGGCGTAGGCGCGGTCGGGATCTCTATGAGCCTTCAGCGAGGAAAGCGCCACACCAAACAGAGGAAGGTAGCGCTCGTCACAGGCAAAAAACAGATTTACGGTTTCTTTCGACATGAATGTTCTCCTTATGATTAACAGGGCAAAGCCCGATGGCGGATGCCGACGCAGAAGCGCGGAATTTTTGAACAGTTCTATTATAGCGGCAGGAAAAGGAAAAATCAAGCATTTTCCCTCTCGAACTCACCCCCTTCTTCAGAGAGCCATTCTCGTCCAGCGAGAAGAGCCTTTTGGTGAATTCTCGAAAAGCGAGAGCTGATTTGCTAACCACAGGTTATCTTTTTGTCGTTTTTTCGATTTTTAAAAGTCTTTCTATTGACTTTTTTATGGCGATATGCTATAATACAAAGGACAAAAACGAAAGGAGAATATGCGATGGGCGTCAAGGAAACGGTCAAGGAAAACCTCATTCGACTGCGCCGCGAGCACAAGCTCACCCAGCTTGAGCTTTCGGAAAAGATCAATTATTCCGACAAAGCCATATCGCGCTGGGAAACGGGCGAGGTCACACCCGACGTTGAAACGCTGGAGCACTTAGCTGAGCTCTACGGCATTCCCGTCACCTCCTTTTTTCTTTCTGCAGGGGAGCAACTCTCCAAAAAGGAGCGAAAGCTCCAAAAGCGCACAGCAAAGGCGCAAAAGAAAACAGAGAAAAAGGAAGTAAGGGATAAAGCCGAAAAATCCGAAAGCAAGCCCAAGGATCCCACCCGTCCTCGCAGGATCGCGCTTCTCATTTTCGCGCTCTGCTTGCTTTGGACCGCGGCGCTCTCCCTTTTCTTCATTCTTGCCGCTGCAGGACTTCCACGCGCCTGGTATTCCTTCATTTGGGGCGTCCCTGCGACATTTGCAACTCTCACCCTCTACTTTGGCATTCGCCGCCACGCCGTCACATTCCGCGTTTTTCTCTCTCTGTTGATTTGGACGGCACTCGTGGCGACCTATCTGCAGATCGCCATTTGGAAGCTCTTTCCTCTGCTCTTCCTTGGCATTCCTCTGCAAACGGTCATCCTGCTTCTTCCCTTTTTGAAAAAGAAGAATTAGAAAACAAAAAACACCGCTACGAAAGTAGCGGTGTTTTTGCGTCTGTGAAGTGGGAAGAAATTATCTTTCTTCTTCCTCCATAGTATAAATTTCAAGAATATCGCCGACCTTCAGATCGGAATATCTCTCAAGCGTAATACCGCACTCATAGCCCTCGGCAACCTCGCGGACGGAGTCCTTGAAGCGCTGGAGAGAGCCGATGCGGTTGTTGTACTGCTCACCCTCGGCAAGCGGCTCTGCCTTACGGTCGAATACGACAATACCGTCACGCACGACACGGACGAGCGACTGTCTTGTCACCTTACCGTCAAGCACGTAGCAGCCTGCAATGTTCATGCCGATACGGGCAACGTGAATGACATCACGCACCTCAACACGGCCTTGGAAGGTTTCCTTGTAGTTGGGTGCAAGCATACCCTTCATTGCCGCCTCGATCTCCTCGATGCACTCGTAGATGACGCGGTAGGTGCGGATATCGACACCGTTTCTCTCAGCGGAGTCGGAAGCGCCCTTGTCGGGACGGACGTTGAAGCCGACGATGATGGCGTTGGATGCGTTGGCAAGCATGACGTCGCCTTCGTTGATCGCACCGACACCTGCGTGAATGACGTTCACGCGGACCTCATCGGTAGAAAGCTTGACAAGGTTTGCCTTGACCGCCTCTGCGGAGCCTGCAACGTCAGCCTTGACGATGATGTCAAGCTTCTTAAGTCCCTCTGCCATCTGGGCAAAGAGGTCGTCAAGGTTGGCGTTCGCACGACCGCCTGCCGCCTCAGCCTTTGCCTTTTCACGGCGCTGCTCTGCGAGGGAGCGTGCCATCTTTTCGTCCTCGACCGCATTGAACTCGTCACCTGCCGAAGGAACCTCGGCAAGACCGATGATCTCCACGGGGATGGAAGGACCTGCCTTCTTCAGCGTCTTGCCCGCATCGTTTACCATGGCGCGGACACGGCCGACTGCCGTACCTGCGATCACGATATCGCCGACCTCCAAGGTACCCTTCTGCACGAGAACGGTAGCCACGGGGCCTCTTCCCTTATCAAGGCGCGACTCGATGATCAAGCCTGCGGCGCGGCGGTTGGGGTTGGCGCGAAGCTCCTTCACCTCAGCGACGAGAAGCACGTTCTCAAGCAGGTCGTCGATACCGAAGCCCGTCTTTGCGGAAACGGGAACGCAGATGACGTCGCCGCCCCACTCCTCGGGAACAAGATCGTACTTGGTCAATTCTTGCTTGATCTGATCGGGATTTGCTTCGGGCTTATCCATCTTGTTGATGGCGACGATGATGTCGATGCCCGCAGCCTTTGCGTGGTTGATCGCCTCAATGGTCTGCGGCATGATGCCGTCATCGGCGGCAACCACCAGAATGGCAATATCGGTTGCCATCGCACCTCTTGCACGCATTGCGGTAAAGGCTTCGTGACCGGGGGTATCTAAGAAGGTGATATCCTTGCCGTTTACCTCGGCGCGGTAAGCACCGATATGCTGGGTGATACCGCCTGCCTCGCCCTGCGTGACGTGTGCATGACGAATATAGTCGAGAAGCGAGGTCTTACCGTGGTCAACGTGACCCATGACGCACACGACGGGTGCGCGCTCAACGAGATCCTCGTCCTTGTCCTCTGCTTCATCAAAGAGTCTTTCTTCGATGGTGACAACGACCTCCTTCGTGACCTTGATGCCCATTTCGTCACAAAGCAGGAAGGCGGTGTCGTAGTCCACCGTCTGATTGACAGACGCCATAACGCCCATCATCATCAGCTTCTTAATAACCTCTGCCGAGGTCTTCTTCATGCGGCTGGCGAGCTCACCGACCGAGATCTCATCGGGAAGGGTGATCTCCAGCTGCTTTTTACGTGCTGCCTCAGCCTCAAGGCGCTTCTGACGCTCTTTTTCAAGGCGTTCACGCTCTTTTCCCTTATCACGCGCACCCTTGGTGCCGGGACCGGGCTGATTGTTTTGCTTCTTCAGCTTCTGCTTGCCCGCATCGCCGCCCTTGCCGTAGGAAGCATAGCGGTCATTATGCGTTTCATCGTATTTCGAGAGGTCGACAGCGGCAGTACGGGTGTCCACCACGCGGCTCTTTGTTTTGACCACGACGGTTTCGCCCTGTCCTTGGATGTTAGGCGTCACGCTACCGAGATCGATGGTCTTCAAGGTCTGCTTTTGTGCCTTCTTTTCGGGAGCCTTCGGCTGGGGCTTCGCTTCGGGAGCCTTTGCGGCGGGCTTCTCCGCGGGCTTCTCCGCAGGCTTTTCTGCAGGCTTCTCCGCAGGCTTTTCTGCAGGCTTTTCTGCAGGCTTTTCTGCGGGTTTCTCCGCAGGCTTCTCTGCAGGTTGTTCTGCGGGCTTCTCGACAGGCTTCTCCACGGGCTTTTCTACGGGAGCATCGCTCTCGATGGTTGCCTTACCTTCAAGATAATCCTCTAAGTTTTCAATTTGATTTTTCAGAGTAAGACTTTGCATGAGGACCTCAAAATCCTCTTCCTCCAAGTCACCCTTCATTTCGAACCCAACAAGCAGAGCCTCGAAATCCTTTTTCTTCATTCCAAGATCGCTCATCACTTGTGCTCGTTTGATTTTAGGCATACTGCTTACCCTTCATCCTCGGTTGTCGAGGATGCCTTTCCTAGTAATCTCCGCAATTCCCTTGCAAAGCTCTCGTCTGTGACTGCCACGGCGGCAAGAAGAGAGGCTTTTCCGACCGCACGCGCAAGCCGTTCGGGGTCGGTGGGCACGGTCAAAAGCGGAACGCGGTAAAACCGACATTTGTCGGTGATTTTTTTGGCGGTTGCCTCACTCGCGCCTGCGGAAAGCAGCACGAGGTATGGCGGTTTACGCTTTGCTAAAGCTTCACATACAAGCGGGGTGCCATGAACCGTTTTTCCTGCACGGCGGCAGAGCCCTAAGAAGGTCAAAAACCGTTCGGTTTCATCCTTCACCGTTTTATTCGGCAGATTCTGTTCTTGCAAGTTTTTCCTCCAAGCGCAGGTAGACCTCTTCTTCGATCTTCGAAGAAAACGCCGCCTCAAGTCGTTTTGTTTTCTTGGCCTTTTGCAGGCAATCGATCTTGTTGCAAAGATAAGCACCTCTGCCGGGGGCACGCCCTGTCACGTCGAGAGAAAATACACCCTCGGGAGAACGCACCACGCGGATCAGTTCCGCTTTTGGAAAATGCTCACCGCAGCCCACGCAACGGCGGGTCGGGATCTTTCTTACCTTCGGTTGGTTTGCCATGCAAAAGCTCCTTTCATTCAGCGAGGTTTTTCGCTTTTATGCCTTAATATCAATCTTACAGCCCGTCAGCTTTGCGGCGAGCTTTGCGTTCTGTCCCTCTCTGCCGATGGCGAGAGAAAGCTGGTCCTGAGCAACCTTGACCTGGCAGTTGCGCTCCTCGGTCACGGTAACGGAAAGCACCGTTGCGGGGGAGAGTGCTGCCTTTACGTATGTTGCAAGATCCTCGTCGTAGCGAATGATGTCGATCTTTTCATTGCCAAGCTCGGCAAGAACGTTGGACAAACGCATACGGCGGTTACCGATGCAAGCGCCGACGGGATCGACGTCCTCATCGGTCGAATATACCGACATCTTGGTACGGGAGCCTGCATCGCGCGAGATGTTCTTGATCACGACGGTGCCGTCCTGGATCTCGGGAACCTCAAGCTCAAAAAGACGGCGTACAAGACCCGGATGGGTACGGGAAAGGGTCACGAGAGGACCGCGGTTTTCGCCGCCGTGCACCTCGCTGATGAAGACCTTAAGACGGTCGCCCACTCCAAAATCATCATCGGGAAGCTGCTCCTGACGGGGAAGAACAGCTCTGCCGTTGCCCGTATCCAAGACGAGGCTGCCATCCGTTTCGTCCACCTTGTAGACGACAGCGGTGATAACCTCACCCTTCTTTTCCTCATAAGCGCGTGCCTGGTTGGCGCGCTCGGCTTCTCTGATGATCTGGATGATCTGCTGTCTGCCTGCCTGTGCGGCAAGACGGCTGAACTTATCGGTCTTGACCTCAGTTTCTACCACACCGCCAAGCTTGTGGCGGCGGCTGATCGCCTTTGCATCGGACAGAGAAATCTCGGTATCGGGATCGGTGACCTCGGATACGACCGTTCTCACGTGATAAAGCTTCATTTCCTTTTTGTCGGGATTGACGTGAAGGCGAACGTTTGCCTCACATCCCTGCTGCTTCTTGTAGGCACCTGCGAGAGCCGTTTCGAGCTTCTCGAGCATGTACTCCATTTTGATGCCCTTTTCCTTTTCGAGAAGCGCGAGCGCTTCAAAGAATTCCTTGTTCATGACAAATCCTTTCTATGAGATCAATCTTCAAAATATACGGTACGAATGCGAGAAATATCCTTCCGCGCGAAGACGTGCTCCGCGTCGTCGGGGGTAACTACGGTAACGGTCTCACCGTCAAAGCCGGCGAGTGCACCGACCAAGGTCTTGGCACCGTTCTGTGCCGCAAAGAAGCGAAGCTCCACGACAAGACCGACAGACGCCTCCAAATGCGCATCGGTGCGAAGCTCTCTTTCGATGCCGGGGGAAGACACCTCCAAGCGATAGGCGTTTTCAATGGGGTCAGCCTCATCCAAAATGGGGTCGATGGCTCGATGCACCTTTTCGCAATCGATGATCGAAATGCCCTCCTCGGAATCGATGGTGATCTCGAGATGGTACTCCGTGCCGATCTTTGCGTAGGATACATCCCAAAGCATGTAGCCAAGCTCCTCGACCGTTGGACGTAAAAGCTCTTCCACAACGGTGGCAATATTCTTTTTTGCCATAAGCCACTCCTTTTCAAATTTTAATGGAACAAGAAGAAAAGAGTGAGGCTTCCTTTCTCACTCTTTCCTTCTATTCTTTTATCATCCTCTTTATTATACCACACTTTTCAAAAAAAGCAAGGGGTTTTGCAAATTTTCTTTCATTATTTATATTGTGTACGTAAAAAAGCGCCCCGATGCTTTCGCATCGGGGCGCAGGGCTAAGCTGTGAATTAATAGTTGTTGTCTGCGAGATCGAAGGGATCGCCCTTAGCCCAGTCACAGCCGGCATCATAGATGATGTCCTCGGCTCTCGGGGGAATTCTGTCGAGTCTTCCGTTTACGGCATGAACATAGGACATATCCTCAACGAAAATGAAGTCCTCAGCCGTAACACCGGTTCTGTACGCCTCGTAGAACATGGTGTTCTGCTTCGTGCCGTCTCTGGTAGAACGAACGTTGATCAGGAAGTTATCACGGAGCGTGATGTTGAACGCCTGTGCAGAGTCAAGCGTCTGCTCGTAATATGCCCAATAACGGTTGTAGTTCTTCTGCATACGGCTGACATACTCTTCCATCGTGAACTGCGTATCAATGGTCTCGAAGAATTCGGGAGTCATTTCCTCGTGCTCAATAGCAGTGTGACCGTAGGAGTCACCCTTATAAGCTGCACCGAAGGAGTATGCTGCAACAACGGTATTGTAGGTCTCCCAGTTGGAGGAAGAGCCGTCGTGGTAGTTCGCAGCCGCGAAGCGTCCCTGACCGTCACCCGTTTCGTTGGTCATCATCAGGTAGTTGTCGTGGCACCAGTTGAAGAGCGTATGTTCTTCCTTGACTGCGTTACCGCCCAGCGTGTAGATCGCACCGCCGTC
>SVTN01000019.1 GCA_015063765.1 Oscillospiraceae bacterium
TGCGGAATCTGTCGTTAATTAACAACAGACCCCGCAAATGTTTAAATTTTATTTCTGCTCAGGATTCTTGGAATTTGGAATTGCAACGTTTTCGTTAAAAGTGTTGCACTTCAATTGACAATTCACTTTTCCGTTTGTATCTTCTCATGTGTAAAAGAATATATGCACCGATGAGTGCCAGCGTTACCGCACCGACGACAAGATACATCGCGCCGAGAGAAACCTCGCGGTCAAAGAAGAAAATGCTTGCGTCAATGCTTCGCTTGACCCCCGAAATGCACTCGTCGGGCAGGTGCATCACTTCCATCTCACGAAAGACGCCGTCCAAAGCGTGGTTGCGGAAAAGGGAAGTGCCGTAGGTGCCGGGCAAAAACATGATGACGCGCTGTAGCCCCTCGGAAAACTGCGAGATGGGCATGTACGCGCCGCAGATAAAGCCGTAGCAGGAGCTGACGATAGAGCCAACGGCAGACATCTGTCCCTGCGAGGACAGAAAGAAATTGACGGCACTCGAAAACGCCGTACCGAACAAGGACATGATAACGACGTCAAGGAGCAAAAGAAGCACGTCAAGGGTACTCAAATACCAACCGATGACAGCAACGTAAATAAAGCAGAGAACCGATGCCGCAAGGCAGATGATGAGGGTGGTCAAGAAGGTCGAAACGTAGTAGGAAAGAGCCAGCGTTGCAGGAGAAACGGGGGACACCGTCAAGTCGCGGACCGTACCGTTTGCCTTGTCCTGTACCACGAGCAAATTCGAGCAAAAGGCAACCGTCACGCAAGAAACGGCAAGGATAGAGGAAATGAGCTGTCCGCCCACAAATCCGCCCACAAGCTCCTCCGGCATAGAGATCCCCTCGGGGATCCCCGAAAGAAAGGCGTCGCGGAATACGTTGCCAAGGAAGGTCGCGTACAAAACGAGTAGGATCATAGGCGTAATAAGAGCGGTAAAGAACATGCCCTTATCCTTAAAAAACAGCTTGGTATTGCGCGCGACTAAAATGCGGAATGTCGTCATTTTTCTTCACCTCCCGAAAGCTTCTTGCCCGTCGCGGCAAGGAAAACGTCGTCCATCTTTCCCTTGGTGATCTCATAGTCCTTAAAGATCTCGGGGTGCGCGAGGATCAGCGCCGTCGCCGCCTCTGTGCTTTCGACGGAAAGGCGGTATGCACCGCTGACGGCTTCGTAGGGAACGCCCAGTTTGGCGGCGTCCTCTTCCTTTACATCGTACAGCGTGATAAAGTCGCCCGTGTACGTGTTTTTGAGGGCAAGCGGCGTTCCGCATGCGACCTTGCGGCCGCCGTCAATGATGACCACGTAATCCGCCTCTGCCGCCTCCTCCATATAGTGGGTGGTTAAAAGCACGGTCATCCCCTCGCTCTTGCGCAACCCCTCGATCACGCTCCAAAGAAGGCGGCGCGTCTGCGGGTCAAGCCCCGTTGTCGGCTCGTCAAGAATTAGGATCTTAGGACGGTGAAGCAGGGCGCGCGCAATGTCGATGCGGCGGCGTTGACCGCCCGACAGCTTGCCCAAACTACGCTTTAAAAGGTCTTTAAAGTCGAGCAGAAGCGCAAGCTCTGTAACACGTTCCTCGAATGCCTTGCCTACGATCCCGTAAAGTGAGGCACGGCTTTTTAGGTTGTCATACACCGAAAGCGCACGGTCAAGGTGAGAGCCCTGGAAGACAACCCCGATCGTGCTCTTGACCGACATGCTCTCAGAGTCAAGATCATGTCCGCCGACCGAAACGGTGCCGCTATCCTTTTCTAACTGACCGCAGATGATGTTGATGGTGGTGGATTTTCCCGCACCGTTGACGCCGAGAAAGGCAAAAAGCTCTCCCTCGCGCACCTCAAAGGAGAGGTCGTCGACCGCCTTGACCTCGCCAAACGATTTGCTTAAGTTTTCTATTTTGATCATTGGTTTTTCGCCTCCATTTTATCCTTTAACGCCAGAAATACCTCTGTGAGCATACGGTCTACGTCACCCTCGTCGAAAACGGCGTGTCCGTAGGCGTAGAGCATGGCAAGCCCGTGCACGTATACCGAAAGATGGTTGTAAAGGTGCTTGGCTTCCTCTGTCGTATAGCCGTAGCCGCTTTCCACCGTATTTCGCACCATGCGCTCGTTTTCACAATCACCAGGCAGATAATGGCGTAAAGGGTCGGCTTCACCGCTTTCCACGAACAGAAAACGGAAGAGAAGTGGCTCATCCTTCGCAAAGCGGATGTGCGCAAGTCCCGTGCCCTTAAAGGGGATGGGGTGAGAAAGTCCCTCGGTAAGATACGCGTCATACGACGCCTTGGCACGCGCCTTTACCGCATCCGTTAAGGCGTCAATGCTTTCAAACGCCGTGAAAATAGGCGCAGTTGATACGCCGAGCGCGGAAGCAAGCGAGCGCGCTGAAAGGGCATCCTTTCCGTTGTTTCGCACCAGCTCGTAAGCGGCGCTTAAGATCTCCTCGCGGGAAAACTTTACCTTTGGGGGCATAAAAGTTCCTCCGTTATGTTTTATAACACATGTATTATAACACATGTTATTTAATTTGTCAAGAGAACGGCGGAGATTTTCTCCGCCGAAAAAATTATTTAAAATAGATGCCGCTTTTCATAGCATCCAGCATTACCGTCGCCGAGCTTGCGTTGGTGGCAAGAGGGATGGATTGCACGTCACAAAGACGGAGCAGGGCGGAAACGTCGGGCTCGTGCGGCTGTGCGGTCAAGGGATCACGTAAGAAGATGATCAGGTCAAGCTCGCCGTTTGCCAGCATCGCGCCGATCTGCTGATCGCCGCCGAGAGGACCGCTTTTCATGCGGTGAATGGGAAGTCCCGTTTCACCCATGATGAGAGTGCCCGTTGTACCGGTCGCATAGAGCTCATGCCCCTTCAATACGTCGACGTATTTCTTGGCAAGCGCAATGATCTCGTTTTTCTTTTTGTCGTGTGCGATGAGTGCGATCTTCATACTGTACTCCTTTGAAACATTCTGTGTGCATTATAGCACAGCTTCTCCAAAAATACAATGAAAAACGCGAAAAAAGCGTGTAAAATCTCCGTAAAGCATTTTTCTTTTGTAAAAAACGAAAAAATCTTCAAAAAGCCCTTGCTTTTTTTCAAAAACCGTGTTATAATAGCAAGGTCGCATAGGGGTATAGTTCAGTTGGTAGAACACCAGTCTCCAAAACTGGGTGTCGTGGGTTCGAGTCCTTCTGCCCCTGCCAAAACAAAAGGGTCGCCGAGAGGCGACCCTTTTGTTTTGGCAGGGCAATTTGAAAAAGGACTCGAAGGGAGGGCGGCAATGAATGACAGTCCGGGGGACTGTCAGAACCGCCCTTGACCGAAGCGCGGAGCAAAGCCGAAATCAAAACCTCGGCTTTGCGTCGCCGCGCTGAGAATCGAGTCCTTCTGCCAAAAAATCCAAGTCGAAAGACTTGGATTTTTTCATTTGTGCCGCTTTTATTTTTCAAATATTTTTTCCACCTTAAAGTCGCTTTTGCCGAACATATACATATATCCGTCAATATAAACGCCGCGCATCAGGGCGGGATCGCCGTGGAGCGGTATGTTGATCAGCTCCACAAGCTCATATCCGTCAAAATGCAGAAGGATATATCTGCTTGCTTCTTCAGAATACTTGTTTGCATTATAGTAGCTGTTATCAATAACGCCAATGCCGATAAACTGATTTTGGCGGTCTACATAGTAGGACTTATATGTGGTAGAATAGCTTGCATTTTCTAATTCGTACACGCAGACAGAACGGACGCTGTCCTCAGCTTCCTCATATACTTCAACCTTAAACCCACTCCAATTATCACCTTTGCCGATTCCGAGAAGATAGCCGCTTCCAAAGTTAATAAGAGAGGTAGAGAAACCTTCAATTGTACCGGTATCCTTGTATGTGATATGATTAAGATTGGACAGATCGAAGAAGAATACGGGGTCGGAAAGCTCAATAGAGGTACAAACGTATGCAGCCTCCTTATCGAATCTTACCGACTGAATTTCCTCGCGCGGAGGCGCAAAGTCGATTACCGAAGCCACAACGTCGAAGGTCGAGAGATCAATACAGTACAGGCTTGCGTTAGATTGCCCTGTTGCTATTTGAAGGCGATCGGCAGAAGTCGTTCCGCTCTGATAGCTTGGTTCGTCCACGGCTGTAGCGTTTGTCGTTGTGAAGACACGAAGAATTCCCTTATATTCATCCATGCTCCATTGATCCTTGACGTAACCCCTTACCGTAACCCTGCCTTTTCCTTCGAAGCTGTCGCCGCCGTAGGAAAGACAGGAGATCTCTGTCATAGAATTTCTTGTGAGCGTACCGTTCTCGTTTTCCTTTTCATCTGCAAAAACGCGAGTTAAGAATACGTGATCCTCGGAAACATACACATCCTCTGAATAGGAAAGATAAGCCGCTGTACCCTTGAGATCAAGCGTGCTTTCGTCAAGTTTCATCACGACGGTGTAGCGGGAGTTGCTTAGACGATCGGGTGATACGATGTTGTCGGCGGGAATGGTGTATGCGCCGTTACCCTCGTCAATTTGAGGTAAGAAGGTGCTTTCGTCGTCAAAATCAAGCCATTGCCGATCAATCACGAATTCGGTCAAAAGCAGAATGCTGTCGTTTACCTTGCGGGAGGTCATATAATTACCCGTGATACTGAATTCGTCCTTTTTCACGATCGTCGAAGGGTCGCTGACGTCGAGCGAGATCAAGCTCACGTAGCGATTGCCACCGGTATCGTTTTTCAGATAATACTGTGTAACCACCGTTGCGGTCTTGCAATCGCTTGAAAGGTAAAATTCCCATTGGTCTAAGTAGTGATTCTTGTCAGTCTCGTACAGCTTGTAATTGCCAATCTCCTTGGTGTTTTCCTTGTCGACAGAGTAGACACGCAGTACCGCGTTGTCGAGATAATAAATATGCGTGTCGCTCCTTTTGATGCGGTCGGCTTCCGTGATGCCCTCCACTTGGTTGTCGGTGATTTCTTTGTAGGTGTCGCCGGTGCCCGCGCCATCCTCGGGCGATGCGTCTCCATCGCTTGCCATTAGTCCGCCAAGGGCAAGCTTTTTTGTTCCTGCCCAGAGCTTCTCAGCGTTGTTTTTATACTTCGGTCTTTGAAAGGTGAGTAAATTAAGCTTTTCAATCAGTCCGTAATACGCGCTGTCCGCATAAGAGGATACGTCGGGAGGCGTTGTGTTGAAGGGAATAAAGAGCCACAGGTTGCAAAAAAGCAGTGCAAGGCAGGCGCAAGCCGCTACAAGAGATAGGAACGCCTTGTTTCTTTTTCTGGGGATCGCGTTATCGGGATGCGCCTCGGCGACGTATTGATCATCGGCAAGGCTCAAGCCGCGAAACCAAATCTTTTTCTTCATATACATACCCCTTTTTCGGTAAGATAATCTTTGAATTTGCTTCTGGTTCTGTGTAGGATGATGCTGATATGGCTTTGGGAAAGCCGCATACTGTCAGCAATATCCTTGACACTCATTGAATACCAATATCTGCGCATGAATATCACCCGGGTCCGCGTATCAAGACTTGCAAGAAAGCTGTTGATCGCCTCTTTTAATACAAGTTCATCCGCGATCGGTGCATCTCCGTTCGGAATACATTCCCAATATTCATCCATTACGCTTTCTACCTCTGCGCCGCGCTTTTGCGCCGAGGCATAGCGATATCGGTCGATAGCAATATTTCGGGTAATGCGAGCGAGGAAGGCGCGCAGCTTGCTTGGCCTTTGGGGAGGTATTGTTTTCCATGCGCTGTGCCACGTGTCGTTTACGCATTCTTCCGAGTCTTCGTGGGAGTGAAGAATATTGTATGCGACGGCGTAGCAATATTTACCGTACTTCATTTGGGATTCGCGAATAGCGTTTTCGTTACGCTCCCAGTACAGGATAATGATTTTTTCGTCTTCCATACAGTCCCCTCCTTACGTAGTTCTGAAAGGCCTTTCACTGATACTGTCGTAAAGCAAATCCAATATCTTACACACAAAAGGAAAATTTTTCAATTTTTTGCGTTTTTATCTCTCAAGCCGCAGCGTTCGCTTGAATTCTGTCGGCGACATTCCCGTCACACGCTTGAAAACTCTTGAAAAATACTGCGGATTGTCGAAGGCGAGCTTGTCCGAGATCTCAGTGAAATTCAAGCGGTCCTCGCGGATCAAGCGCTTTGCAATATCGATTTTAACCTCTGTTGCGTAGGTTGAGATGGTCGTACCCGTTTGTGCACGGAATATCCTGCATAAATAGCTCTTGCTGTAGCCGAGGCAGGCGCAAACATCCGCAATCCTGAAGGAGCCCTCCGCATGCTCCTCAACGTATTTTTTGACCGAGTCGATCAGATGATTTTCCATGCTCTCCTTGTTTGGAAAGACCTCAGCATCGCCGACGGAACGGAGATCGCGCAAAAGGAGGATCAATAGCTGCTCAAGATAGGTCTTGATCAGCTGCTCGCCGCCGAGAATGGCGTTCTCTTTTTTGGTCAGCTTTTTTAGAGTCGGGTCGTTTTTGGGGATTACGAAGGTCATCTCCGCTTCCTTGATGATGGCGGAGATAAACGGCTTTAGCATTTGATTGAGCTTTGCATGATATTTCTCAAAAACGTGCATGGCAGGGGAGCTGGAAACAAAGGAGATCACAAAGAAATTGGGCTCGGATTCATGCGCTCTGATGGCGTGAAACTCATCGGGGCGGTGGAAGATCACGTCCCCCTGCCGCAGTATGATCTCATCCTCATCCCGCGTGACGCATACAGCCCCCTTATCGACGTATACCATTTCCCAAAAGTCATGCATCTCTCCCGCAAAAGAAAAGCTTTTGTCAAATTCGTAGTAGTGAATGGTAACGATCCTTGAAATGCTGATGAGGTTGGTCAACTGTGTTTTGATGTATGTGGCTTTCATATTCGTGCCTTTCGCATCCTAAGCTTGTGGAAGATTTTGAACGCATAGGATAAAAAAATGTCTGTTCAAACCGAACAGCTTCCGTTACAATAAGTATAGCAGACCACTATTTTTTTGTCAAGGAGAAAAACATGAAAAAGGGAATTAACATATGGTCCTTTCCCGCAGGGAGCATCAAGGACAATCTGATCCTTGCCAAGGATGCGGGCTTTGAGGGGGTAGAGCTTGCCTTGAACCCTGAAGGAGAGCTTTCCGTCGATTCGAGCGAAAATGAGATCAAGGAGATCAAACGGGTCGCTGACGGGCTTGGACTTTCGCTTTATAGCCTTTCCAGCGGTCTTTGCTGGGATTATCGCCTCAGCGACGACGATGCCTCGGTGCGCGAGAAAGCAAAGGACATCATCAAAAAGCAGATGGATACGGCAAAGCTTTTGGGCGCGGACACCGTTTTGGTGATCCCCGGCGCTGTCAATGTTTCCTTCTCCCACCCCGAAGTGAAGGTTGCATATGATGTTGTCTATGAGCGCGCGCTGGAGGGAATCGGTGCGCTTAAGGATTATGCCGAGGCGCTCAAGATCAACATCGGTCTTGAAAACGTTTGGAACAAGTTTCTTCTTTCCCCGATGGAAATGCGCGATTTTATTGATAAGATCGGCAGCGAATACGTCGGTAGCTATTTTGATATCGGCAACACCCTGTATTGCTCTTACCCCGAGGATTGGGTAAGAATTCTCGGTAAGAGGATCAAAAAGGTCCACTTCAAGGATTATAGAATGGAAGCCGGCGGACTTCACGGCTTTGTCGACCTGCTTGCGGGTGACGTAGACTATCCTGAGGTGATAAGAGCGCTTGAGGAGATCGGCTATGACGATTGGGTGTCGGCAGAAATGATCCCGAACTATAAGCATTATACCGATACCATCATCTACAACACATCGAATTCGATGGATAAAATTTTAAGGAGAAAATAAGGATGATTAAAGTAGGCTTGATCGGTTGCGGCTTCATGGGTAACATGCACGCAAACTGCTATAAGAATATAGAAGGGGTCACCCTTGCCGCTGTTGCGGATCTTCGAAGAGAACAGGCAGAGGCGCTGGCAGACGGTGCTAAGATCTATGCCGACGGCATGGACCTGATCCAAAACGCCGACGTCGACGTCATTGATATTTGTCTTCCTACTTATCTCCACGCCGAATATGCCATGGCGGCAATGGATAAGGTTGGCTATGTGTTTGTCGAAAAGCCTGTAGCACTGACCGTCGCCGAAGCGGAAGCAATGATGCAAAAGGCAAAGGCGACAGGTTGCCGCGTCCAGGTGGGACAGGTCATTCGTTTTTGGGATGAATACGTCGCCCTCAGACAGATCGTGGAAGAGAATAGGTACGGCAAGGTCGTCAACGCAAACTTCCGCCGCATCAGCCCCCGTCCCGATTGGGGGTGGGAAGATTGGTTGCTTGACGCTACGCGCTCGGGCGGCGCGGCACAGGACCTTCATATCCATGATACCGACTTCGTTCTCTCGCTCTTTGGTGCGCCTCAGCACTTTTTCTCTGTCAAAAACACGCTTGGCGAGAAAAATTCCTATATCAACACCCTCATGCAATACGGTGATTTTGCCGTCAGCGTAGAGGGCACCTGGGATCTTCCCGGCAACCATCCCTTTGAAGCGACCTTCCGCGTTGTCTTTGAGAAGGCGACGGTAGAAAATGCAGGCGGCAAGTTCCTCGCTTATACCGCTGACGGTGTCGAAGAGATCAAGATCGAAAAAAGGGAGCTCTCGGGCGGCTATACGGGCGGTAATATTTCCGACCTCGGCGGCTATTACAATGAGCTTGTCTACTTTACCGATCGCATCGAGAGAGGGGAAGAGATCGAAAAAGCAACGCTTGCAGATGCAGGCGCATCGCTCGCCTTCGTCCTTGGTGAGATCGCCAACGCGTAAGTTTTGTATTGACAAAACCGCCGTCTTGTGTTACAATAAGAAAAAACACGAACGGAGACATTATGAGCAAATTCAGATATTTTTTGGGACTTGTTTGTGCCGTTGCCGTTTTCATCTTCGGCATGGTGATCGATTTCGCGGAGGGGGCAGAGAAGTTTCTCATCGCTTATCTGCTTGCCGCCACCGTCGCGGAGCTTGTTTGGGGGCACGGCTTTGCCCTTAAGGTTTCCTTCTTCCTCTTGAAGTTTACCTTGACCGTCTTCCTCTTCTGGTGGGGCATCCTTTTCTCGGGGATCTTACTCTTTGTCGTCGCTCTCTTGATTGCCGCTCCTATCTTTGGATTTATGGCAACCCTTCTGGGCGCCGCTGTCATGGTGCTTTTGGTCCTCTCGGCGATCTTCTTCCCGATCCACGTGATTGCACACGCAAGGGACCTTGATTAAGCTTGAAACAGTAAAAAACCGATTTCCTCTCGGAAATCGGTTTTTTTATATCCCGTATTACCACTTGCAAATAAAGATACCGTTCTCATCCTTCTCCATGGTAATGCCGTAGGGCTTGCACATCTCGGCAAGCCGTTCCATAAAGACGGGGTTCTCTGCCTTGCGGGGAAGACCCTCGTCGGACTTGTGACCGCCCTTGGCAAGCTCAACGGGCATCAGCGAGAGGGAAGTCAGCTTTCCGTCCTCGGCTTCCCAATAGGGGATAATGGTTTCCATCATCTTCTTTTCCTCCATAAGACCTACGGTGAAGTCTTGGGAGCGCTTCTTCAAGAGTGCGTGCACCGTTTCATTGCCGTCCATGCCTTGCTTTGCAAAGAAATCGTCGGGTGCAAACTCAATGCTGTAAAGCTCAAGCACAAAATCGCCGAGCGAATAGAAGATGGGTCTTTCCTTGTATACCTCGATGGGGCGGAGAAGATGCGGGCCGTGACCGACGACAGCATCAGCACCCTTGTCGATGGCAAAGTGTGCGATCTCCTGTAAGAAGGCGGGAACGTCCTCCTTGGTGTAGCCGTCGATCTGATGCGAATGGACGGATACCATAATGTAATCTGCCTGAAGCTTTGCTTCGTAAATGGACTTTTCAAGGCGCGCAAGGTCATCCTTGTTGGGAACAAGCGTGCGGCTTGTTTCCTCGCCGAGCGTGAATTTCAGCTCGCCAAACTCTGCCTCGTTATCAGCCAAGGGGGGATAGTAGCCCTCACGGCGCACGATCTCGCGGGATACGTTGACGCGCAGACGGGTGGAAAGATCGCGGATAAAGGCAAGCTCGTCCTTGGTCACGGTGAACTTCTCCTGAATGCGGATGCCGTTGATGCCGGGGCGACCGGGGCAACGCTCGGTCTGCTTGCCTGCCATACAGGTGGCGTTAAAGGAGGTGTTGACCGCAATGAGCGCAACTCTGCCGTTCTTGGTTTCGAGATAACGGGGGGCAGATGCCTCGGCAAGGTTTCTGCCGACACCTGCGTGTACGAGCCCGCTCTCCTTGACGTAATCCAGCGTCTGCAGCATGCCGGGATAGCCGAAGTCAAGCACATGGTTGTTGTTGAAGCTGGTCATGTTAAAGCCAAGCTCCATAAGACCGTCAAGCACCTCGGGATTGGTGCGGATGTAGGTACCGCCGCTGAACTGTGAGCCGTAGGCATCGCCCTCGCGGTTTAAGGTCGTTTCAAGGTTAAAGAAGCGTGCGTCGCCGCGCAGAATAAAGGGGGTAAGCTCGGTAAAACCCGCAAATCCCTCGTGGATGGGGCGCTGAATGATGGCGTCGCCCGCCGCGGCAAAGGATAGTTTTACACTCATGATGTTTCTCCTTTCGGTTTATTTCGTCAAAGAGAGCAGATAGCGGATGGAGATCTCAAGACCGGGAACGACCGAGTCCTTTTCGATCCATTCCTCGCGCGTGTGCGCGCCCGCGCCGACGTAAACACCTGCGTCTACACCGGCAACGCCAAGGGACATCGGGATGTTTGCATCGGTGGAAGCGGAACGGATGCGGATGTCCTCAGCTCCGGTGACCTCCTTGACGGCTTCTCTGTATGCGTTGACAAGATTGTCTTCTACCGCCTGATCCACGACACCCTTACAGGGACGGTCACCGACAAGGGTAACTTCTAAGGTGACCTCGTCACTCTTCACAGAGTCAAAAATGCGCTCAAACTGCGATTTCATATATGCGAGAGATTCTCTGTCGTCCGAGCGGTATTCGCAAAGCATGCTTGCTCTTTGCGCAATGGTGTTGACGCTCGTGCCGCCCTCGATGATGCCGACGTTATAGGTGGTCTTCGTTCCTTCCTTTTTGGGCACCTCAAGCTTGTAGATTTCGCATGCGATCTCGGCAAGCACGTGAATGGCGTTACGGTTCCCGAACATACCGAAGGAGTGTCCGCCTGCCGTCTTTGCCACCACCTCGTAGCGGTGCGAGCCGACTGCCTGGTTGACAATGCCGCCCGTCTTTCCGTCGTAGGTGATAAACTGCTTGACTCTGCCTGCAAAGTCCTTCATCAGCTGCTTGACGCCCTTGAGGTCGCCAAGTCCCTCTTCACATACGTTGCAAACGAAGAGGATACCGCCCTTGGGGGTGATCTTGTTATCAATAAAGTATTTTGCTGTGAGAAGAAGTACAGCAACGCTCGCCGTGTCATCGCCAACGCCGGGACAGTAGATGTTCACGTCGTCCTCGTGAAATTCGGGATAACTCTCGGTGTCGGGAAAAACGGTGTCGGTGTGTGCGGCAACCATGGTGATCTCATTGCTCCCTTCACATCCGAGAGGGAAGATCACGTTATCGACCTCGTCGAGGTATGCGCCCTTTGCGCCTGCGTTTTCGAGCCACTTAAGGCAATATTCCGCGCGGCGACGCTCCATATGGGAGGGGGCAGGGATACGGCAGAGGTCACGGATGATATCGAGCACGGCCTCTTTGTTTTGCTGACAGAATTTTTTTAACATGATATATCTCCTTGTTAGTTATTCGTGAATTTCTCGTTTAAAGCGAATGGAGGGGCGGATTGCAAGCCCGATGCAAAGTGCGGCAAGCGCAATTAGGAGGATCCACAGGGTCGTGACGGAATTCCAACCGATCTTATCCGCAATATTGCCGAACAGGGTGTATTGGAATACGAGCGCAAGGCTGTATGCGGCGTTCAGGACCCCCGCCGCCGTACCGTTCAGACGGTATGCGACGAACCGTGCGGCGAAGCAGCTGGCAAGATAGCTCGTTCCCGTCACAAGGAAGGAAAGCATACAAAGTGCCATAAGGCAAAGCGGAAGCGAGATCGTGCCGACAAACCGCAAAAGGATCACGAAGGGAAGGGAAAGAAGCAAAAGCACAAGCGTGCAGGTGAATTCATTTTTAAAAAGACGCGGATATAGGAGAAAACGTACAAGCAGTGTTCCGACAAGTCCCGAAATCACGATCAAAATAGTCAAAAGATTTCCAAGACCGGGAGGGACGCTCGCGTAGCTGTCCGCGAGCATCGTGGCAGAGAGGGTTTTCGTGCTGTTTTCCACGGCGTAGCGCAAAAAGGCACTTGCAAGGCAGAGGACGAAGCCGCTGGATAAAAACAGCAAGATCATTCGCCATCCCTTCGGCGGCTCCTTATCGTCCACCTTGGAGGTGGGCACTTCATCGGGCAGAAGAAGGGGATCTATTTTGCGTGTGAAGAGCAAAAGCCCCACGGCAAGGAGAAGAAGAACGATGGCGGAGATGGCGAAATTGTAACGCCAATGCGGAACGATCGCCGCAAAAAGATAGGAAAAGGCAAGTCCGCCCGAGCTGGCAAAGGACATGAAGAGGACCATCATTCCACGGTCGCTCCGTACCAGCTGGGAGGAATAGAGCTTGAAGAGGGCGGGCCAAAGGGCAAACTGCACCGCGGCGCTGAAGACCCAGGAGAAGAGCATCACGTAATAGTTTTGGTTGAAGAAGATCACAACGTTCGGAAGGGAGCTTCCTACAAGCCCGATCAAGATCAGCCTCGTGGGGCTCATCTTGTCCGCCAGGATGCCGCCCAAAAACTGAAGCGGCGTATAGACGATATAAAACGCGGCAGAAATAAAGGTCGTTTGTGTGATAGTGAAGGTGCCCTCTGCCCGTATGGCGGAAAGCGCACCCGAGAAGCCGTTTTTTGTCATGCAAACGAGTGCGTAGAGAAACCAGAGGAAAAGGAAAAAGATGCGGCTGACCCGTTTGTTTTCAAGATGGACGTTCGTGTCCCGTAAAAGCTTCATAGATACTCCAAATGAAGATGGGGTTTAAGCAGGACAAGACTATCCGCATTTCGCGGATAGTCTTGAGAGGAAATTACTCCTCGGTGAACAATTCGTTGATCTCCTTTAAGGTCTTTCGGACAAGCATATCGCCGCCCACGTGACCCGTTGTTCCGCTTGAAACAAAGGCAGAGTAGTGGCTGCCCTTTTCTGCTTTTTCGGTAGGAAGATAGCCGTAAGAGCCACAGCAAAGCTGAGTCATAAAGGTCTGCTTTGCCAGCGAACGCGCGCGGATCTGGTTGCCGTAGTTGAGGAAAAGCTCAAAGGGGTTGGTCGCAAACGCAACGTCGCCAAGGCGTGCCACATGGATCTCAACGTCGTAAATGTTCTTGGTCTTTTGTAACTCAAAGCGGGAAAGCGTACCGCTGTGGATCTGCAAGCGCGCGTTGTCCTCAAAGTTGATGTCGCCTGCGGGTCTTCTTTCAAAATAGGTACGGATGGCTTCCTCCGCACGGTCGCGCTCCTCGGGAGTGACGCGGCGAACGGGAAGATCCACCGTCATGGTCTTGAGGATGAGTACGGTTTCGGAAACGTATTCCTTTACGTCCTCCAGCTCATAGAAGATCTCGTCGGACACGCGGCGCGCCACCTTCTCACAGCCCGAAACATCGAACATAGAGGGGTCGGCACGGCGGGGAATAATGGTTTCACGCGAAATGTTGGGGTCATTGAGCTTGATCTCGGCATCCACCCAACGCACAAGGTCACGGGGACACATATCACCGGCAGGAGAGATCAGCCCCAAAAAGCCGACATCCTTGCCATACTTGGCTTGAATGCGCTCACGCACCTTGCCCATATAGTCGGATGAAATAAAGCTCTGATGCTCAAGCACCTGCGCAGGGCAGGCAACGTTGGCGATCACGCCCGTCAGCTTCTTGTCAAGATCGTAGGTAAAGAGCATCTCAATGCCCGAATCGTTGCCCGACTCAAGCTCGGTGAAGTTTGCGGAGTTGGAATCGCCCCACATCTTGGCGGAGCCGTCGTCGTAGCAAACACGGCGGCACATACCGACAGCCGCTCTGCCGAAGGCACAGGCGTACATACCCGCCTTGCGGTTTGCCCAAGCTTCACATGCGGCTTTTACAATGCGCTCGACGAGAAACGCTTTTGCTTCCTCGCCGCGCAGAATGTCGGGGGACTCGTCGTGTACAAGCTGGACGTACTTGCATCCCTCGGGGGTAAGCTCGTCAAGCTTCTGGCGGAAGTTTGCAAAGCTGTCGCCTCTTCCTTCATAGCCCATCGAGGTATGGGTGTGTATCGCGCTGATGATCAGCTTTTCCTTCGGAAAGCCGCAGTCTGCGGGAAGGGCATCGCGAACTGCATTCAAAAGCTTGCGGCTGGTGGACACGAGGTCGCACGCCACATGAATCATGCAGTCGTTGCCGCATTCCATTGCAAGAGCGGTCACGGCAATGGGCGTTTCCACATCGCCCGAAATTCTCTCATAAAACTGACCGACAAGGTCAACGCGTCTACCTTCGGGAACGATGCTGACCTCGCTCCAACCAAACTTGATCTGATTCATGACTGTTCTCCTTTCATTCAATCGGCAGAAACGGTTGCCTCCTCGGCAATCGCTTTTTCATTTTCTTCGATGATCACCTTTTTGATCTTATCCATCTTCGCGGTGACGAGCTGCATCAAAACGGTGACAAGCACCATAATGCCGCAGCATACAAAGAGGATGGGGCGGTAAGAGCCGCCGAGTGCGGGAATATCGTGGAACATGTTGACCACAGGACCGCCGACAGCGTAGCCCGTGACGTTGATGGAAACGAATATACCAAGGATCTTCTCATACGACCGCTCCCCGAATAGGTCGGAGGCGTAGATGGGAAGCATAATAGTTTCAAGAGGCAAAGCAAGGGAAGAAAAGATGCTGTAGATCACGGCGATCACCATGCCTGCAGGGGTGTTTGTGATAATGGCGAGCAGGAACATAACGACAGCGCCCGCCAAGGAGCAAATGCTTGTCGTAATGCGAAGTCCGCATTTGTCGTAAAGAACACCCGTCAAGAACTTAAAGCCGGCAAGGGCAATCGAGTGAAAGCCCATAACGAAAATAATGTACTGCGGATCAAGCCCTACGTCCTTCATATGCGCCTTGGCAATACCGCTCACGCCTTGCAAGCAGAAGCCGGTAAGAAAGATGCAGATGGCGGCGAGGTAAAAGAGCTTCATGGTCTTGGCTTTTGCAAAATCAATGCCGACCCATGCGCGGCCACGCCCCTTCTTTTTGTGAAGGACGGGAAGCTCCTTGTTGTAGTTTTTGGGCTGCTCACGCATGAAGATGAGAATGAATACACCTGCAATAAGCGCGGCGGTGCCTGCAATGAAATAGGCGTTTTTATAATGCATGCCGCCCTTCTCGATGACCGTACCCAGCCAAGAAACGGCGATCGCACCGCCAATGCCGTTGGCGGCAAGCACAGCACCCATAATGGTGCCGCGGTTCTCTTTACACCACTTGTTGATGACACAGCCCATCATCGTCGTTCCCGTCCAGGAAAAGCCGATGCCGAGCAGCATGCCTGCAAGATAGAACATGTAAATGTTGGTTGCCGTAGCGCTGAGTGCCATAGCTCCCGTAAGGCAGAGAATACCTGCGCACATGAGCTTTTTTGTGCCAAACTTATGGACGAGAAAGCCGAAAAAGAGGTTGACGATGGCGTTTGCCACAAAACGGAAGGTGTTCATCAGAGAGAACGCCGTTCTCGAAACGCCGATCACCTCAGGCACAACGTCGAGATAAAGACTGCCGGGAGAAGAGCAAAAGCCCAGTGTGATCATGGTCGTTAAAAAGCATACACCGACGACCACCCATTTGTAGTCTAATTTGCGATTGCTTTTGGGCTTTTGCGGCTCCGTATTGTTATTCAAGAATATCGCCTCCGTTAAAATGAAACAGCATGTGAATGAGCCTTACAGCTCACGAATGGTTTTGTCACCGTAGACCGACGCCCAATCTCGGTCAAAGCCTGCAACAGCACTGTCCGTCATGGGAAGGGAGATGAGGGAGCGCAGAATGTCTGAGGGAACGGTGACGCTGTGACAGCCGCAGAGGGCACACTTATGCACCTGCTCTGCGTTCTTGAAGCTTGCCGCTAAAACCTTGGTAAAGAGCCCGTGCTTTTGAAACTCCTCTACGATTTCGGCAACAACGTTCGTGCCGTCCGCGATGATGTTATCCAAGCGGTTGACGTAGGGGGCAACGAAGGATGCACCCGCTTCGGCAGCCAGCATGGCTTGTGCAGGAGAGAAGATGGCGGTCATGGTGACCTTGATGCCGATATTGTGCAGCATCATGGTTGCCTTAAGTCCTTCCTCGGAGATCGGAATTTTCGCGTAAAACGCACCGCCAAGACGTGCCTTGAGAAGCTTTGCTTCCTCAACGATGCCCTCGGCGCGCTTCGCCGTGACCTGCACGTGAAGCATCTTTTCCTTGCCGATGATGGCACGGATCTCTTCAAGAAGCGGCCAGAACTCGGTCTTTTCCTTTGCAATGATGGAAGGATTGGTGGTAACACCTGCAAGAGGATAAAACTCATTGCAGTGGCGAATTGCCGAAAGATCGGCAGTATCAAGCATGTAGAGCATTTCAGTACCTCGTTTCAAACGTGAAAAAATCAAATAACCTCAATGCCGAGAATGTCGCAAAGATTTTGGATCAGCTCGGAGTTGTCGCCGTAGGAAATGATGTAGTGCTGACACATCACCTTCTCGGCAAAATCGGGAACGTTATCAAGATAAACGCGCAGACCGGGAAGCTGGGGCGCGGGCTGTGTCCAGCCTGCCTCCTCCCATTTCATGGGGGTCTTTCCCTCGCCCGTTACCATATGCATGTAATAGACGCCGTCAATGCAGGTAAGACGGCACATGGTAAGAAGCCCCGTCTTGACACGGCTGACGTTGAGAATGCCCTCCGAAAGCTCGCCGAAGGCGGCGGGCATCACGGTAACGTCGCCGTCCACGACCTCTGCGGGAACGTAGTCGGGAACACCCGCAAGCACGCTGTCCTCAAAGAATTCGTAGAACTCAAGATATGCGGCACACTGACCTGTAAGATATTTCACCATCATCTGGGTGATCGAGCCAAGACCGTCATTCTCGGGAACGGTGCAAAGCCCTGCTTCGTCGGAAAGAAGCATGAAGATCGGGGCAGGAGGGAAGCCGAGCAGCTTCTTCATGCCGTCAACGTCCTTAAGGGAGATGGTGTCGTAGCCGCGCTCGTCACAAATGGACTTGACAGCAAGGTAATAGCCTGCCGCCTTGAAAAGTCCCTCGGGCTTCGCGGGCTTTAAAAACTTCCATTTTGCAATGGCTTTATCAATGACCGCCTGCTTTTCTTCATCGGTGATCTTTTCGTATCTTTGCTGAATTTCAAGCATCTCAAAGGTCTCAAGCTCGGGACCGATCTCGCGCTTGAGGGAAGGGCCGTCGACCTGCGTGCCGTAAAGGTTCATATCACGGTAGCCTGCCATGCCGCCTCTTGCGTGGCGAAGACGCTTTGCGGCTGCTGCTGCCTTAGCATATGCCGCAACCTTCTTCGTGTTCGAGGGAAGACCGATGATGTCGTATACGTATTTGAAGGTATAACCGAGATCGTAGAAGGTCTTACGCAATGCGGAGGTGCCTGCCTGGTCGGCAGTTGTCACCAAGCGTCCGTCGGACTCCATCCATCCGCAAAGCCCCCACAAAACCATGGGGATATCCCTGTAATGCTCGGTGATCTTAACGACAGCGTGCGTGGGGATCCAGCCTGCAATGCAGACGACGAGTGCATCAAACGCCTCGCCCTTTAACGCATCAACGGCTTTCTTGATGTCCTTTTCCTCGTAATCGTCGGTCACGGGGAAGACCTTGACAAGGTCAAGCCCCTCTTTTTCAAGGCTTTCGGCGGCTGCCGCGCATTTTCTTACGATAATATCAATGGGGGTGTTGACTTCGCCGAAGCCAACGAACGCAACCTTTGCCATAGCTTACATATCCTTTCTTATTTCACAACATTAAGAAGTTTATCGTAGGCAAGATATCTTTCGTAGCACTCGTCGTAATTCACACCCGTGCTCTCGTAGACCTTGTCGAGCGCGAGAAGCTTTACCGCCTCCTCGACGGATGCGAAGGCGCCGACACCGACCGCCGCCAAAATGGCAGAGCCGAGACATGCCGTTTCCTTGTTTTTGAGTGTTACGAGTCGCTTGCCCGTCATGTCTGCCTTCATCTGACACCAAAGGGGGCTGGAAGCACCGCCGCCCATGGCGCGGATCTCTTCCACGTCAAGACCGAGATAATCAAGGTTCGATCTTAACATGCAAGCCACCGATTCCATGACCGCACGCACGAAATGACCTCTCGTGTGCTCGGTCGTCAGTCCCGTAAAGCTGCCGCGTGCCTGAGGATTGTACTTCGGCATGGTGGAGCCGCACAGGTAGGGAAGGAAGGTGACACCGTCCGAGCCGGGCGCAACCGCCTCTGCAAGCCCGTCAAGCTCGCGGAAGGAGAAGCTTTCGCACAAAGCGTTTTTAAACCACTTGAGTGCCATGCCCGCCGTCGGGGTCCAAGAAAGCAAACAGTATTTGTCGTCGTAATTGTAGTGGCAGGGAACAATGCTCTTTTCGTCATAAGCGGGAACTCCCTCAGACGGGAGAAAAATAACCATGGTCGTGCCCGTCATCACGCTGACGGTCCCCTGCTTGACCACGCCCGCACCGATCGCGCCTGCGATCTGGTCGATGGCACCCGTAACGACCTTCATGCCGTCGTACGCGCCGACCTCCTTTGCACTCGAGTAGAGCGCGGGGAGTTTTTCTTTTTCCAGACCGATGAAATCAAGCATCTCTTGCCACCAGTCTGCCGTATGAATATTAAAATAGATGGTTGAAGATTGGAGCGTCTTCTCGGTAATGAACTTACCCGTCAGCTTGTAGAGAATGTAGTCCTCAAGCAAGAATACCTTTTTGGTTTTTGCCCAGACCTCGGGCTCGTTTCGCTTGACCCAAAGAAGCTTTGCGGCAGGCCATGTCGCGGTGATCTCGGGCTGACCTGTGATCTCGTAAACGCGCTTGTGCCCAAAATGCTCTTCGATCAGCTTTGCTTCCTCTACCGCGCGATTATCCAGCCATACGATGGCAGGACGCACGGGAGTGCCGTTTTCGTCCGTCAGGATCAAGGTTTCGCATTGGGTGTCTACCGCAAGAGCGTCTACGGAAAGCTCGCGCCTTACCTTTTCAATCTCACCCTTTACGATCTCCCAGTATTTTCACCGTCAAACTCCACGATGTCGCCGTGCGCGTCAAGCGTGTAGTCTGCGGAGAGAGAAATTTTTTCCTCAAGCTTTTCATCGAACACCGCCGTCTTGATGGACGTCGTGCCGATATCAATTCCCATAAAGTTCATACCGTTACTCCTGTTATTTTCAAAAAAGGGGACGACCGAAGCCGCCCCCTTTGGTGAGGGCGAAGCCCTAACTTATCTCATCTGCTGGAGATCGTAGTGGATGTCGTAAGCCTTTTCCTCGTCGGTGTACTTACGGCGGGTATTGATGACCTCGCCGCCATTCCACTTTCTGTCCTCAACATCCTCGGTCGTACCCATAACGGTTACGTTGACCTGACGGCGACGTGCAATGACGTGGTCCCAGTCAATAAAGTAGATGTGTGCGAACAGACCAAGGTCGAGCTTGCCGTCCTTGATGGTCAGCGTTTCGCTTCTGCCGAAGAATACGGAACGGAGGTGACCGTCGGTGTTCATGGAGGAGTAGTCGCCGGGCTCGTTGACGTATCTGCCGTACTGTGCGTGGATAGGACCGGGATGACGGTACTGATGCTCCTCAGCAAAGTCGGGGATCATCTTTCTCATGATGTCGAGAAGGTCATGCTGCAGATACTCAAGGTCGAAGGTATCGATATCGTGCGAGCACTCCTGAACCATCACAGAGCAGGTGGTGTGGTGAGAAACGATAGCGATGGTGCCGTTCTTAACGCCTGAAGCCTCAACGATCTCAAGGATTTCCTTTCTGATGTCGTGGAAGGTGGGGATCCAACCGCGGGACTGCAGCTCGATCTCTTTTTGGAACACTTTGAATTCCATGGTTTTTTCTCCTTTTAAATTTATTTTTTCTTTTAGGGAAAACGAAGTAGGGAAGGGGATCACTTGTTGAGTCGCTCACCCACAGCTCCACCGGGATGGATGAGGGCGAACTGCTCGTTTTTGTAGTCGGTCTCTTCGATAAGAGCCGTTTGGAGCGCGTGGAAGATCATCGCGAGAGCGGTAGACGAGGTTGTACCCTGCGAATTGTATTTGTCGGTCTCGCGGTTGACGTACTGCTTTAAAACAACGTCAGCACCCTTGGCTAAGGGGGATTCTAAGTTTTCCGTCACGGTGATGACGCGCACGCCCTTTCTCTTGCAGATGTCAAGAATGGGGAAGAGCTCGCGCGTCTTACCGCCGCGC
>SVTN01000020.1 GCA_015063765.1 Oscillospiraceae bacterium
TTTTCAAGGATCGATGCCCGCAAAGTCGTTCCTTTGCGACAGCTTTGCTATTATATCACACCATATCCCGTTTGTCAACCCCTTTTTTCCATTTTTTTGAGGTTTTTTTGAGTTTTGGTGAAATTGACAAGCCATATTCGTGTTTTTTGCAAAGGGCTTGGACATAATGATGATGAAAGAAGGAAAGCATGAATGATTACCGTAGCAATTCGTACCTTTATTATATATATCGCTCTCAATATTACACTCCGCATTCTCGGAAAAAGGCAGATCGGGGAGCTGGAGATCGCCGAGCTTGTTTCTACTCTGCTTTTGTCCGAGCTTGCCACCACCGCCATCAGCGACCCCGGGGTCCCTCTCGCCTTTTCTCTTTTGCCCATTCTGCTCATCATGAGCTTTGAGCTCCTTACAAGTGATATCAAAAACCGTTCCCCCGTTTTAAAGCGCATCTTTGAGGGAAGCCCGGGCGTTTTGATCCGCCGCGGCGTTTTGGATCAAAAGGAAATGCGAAAGATGCGCATTTCGGTGGAGGAGCTTCTCTCCGCCTTTCGCTTACAGGGGATCGTTTCGATCTCCGACGTTTATTATGCGATCTTAGAGCAAAACGGTCAGCTTTCTGTCATTCTCCGCAAGGAAAAGCAACCGCCCGCCGCAGAGGAGATGGGTATCCCCGTTAAGGAAACGGGCATCTCGCACGCCATCATCGTGGATGGGCAAATCAAGAACGAGGAGCTTCTTGCCAGCGGACGGACGGAGCGATGGCTTGAAAACGCGCTTCATGCACGCGGGGTCACCCCAAAGGAGATCTTTCTTTTCTCGGTGGATGACGGGGGCGAGATCCTCTGTATTGCGCGTGAAAACAAGGATAAAAAAGGAAGAAAGAAATGAATCGCGGACTTGTTTTGGCTCTTTTTTTACTGATTTTTGCTGTCGCTTTGGTCGGCTTTGACACCTTTTTTGTCGACAAAGCCCTCGAAAAAAGCGAGCGCCTTTTGCAGGCGTTGGATACGAAAGAGGTCTGCACCGAGGAAGAGATGGTGGCGGTACGCCAAGCCTACGGCAAAGCACAGCTCCTTCTCTCCGTATCCGTATCCAAGGCTTATCTCAACGAATACGAGGAGGCACTTGCCGCCCTCTCGGCGTCGGTGGTGACGCAGGAATCGGACGCCTACGTGACGGCACGTGCAGAAGCGATCGCGGCGCTTTCCCAAATCAAAAGATCTGCCCTTTGCTCTGTCGGGCAGATCTTTTAGAGTATATTCGATTTTAGCGGAAGAGCGTCATATCCGCGAAGAAAAGACCCGTGCGCAGAACGGTATATCTTTCTTGGGTAAGATCACCCGAAAGAATGCCGCAGGTGTTTTTGAGGTGCGTGACCAGATATTCGGGGTTGATAAAGCCTGCGTTGTCCGCATTTAAAACCGTCTTCAACAGAAGCGCGCCGTCCTCATAGGTGACCGACGCCGTGCGGATGCCGCCCGAAATGTCGGTATCCTTATCTCCGCTTTTCGAGCGTTTGAAAACGACGACGGGACCTGCAAGTGCCTTTTGGCAGGCGTCGGCAAGTGCCGCCGAGGCGCCCTCCGTCACGATGCGGATCTCATACGAGGAATAGGCGATATCCGTGAATTTTGTTTCGGGGAGATATGCCTCCGTTGCCTGGAGCTCGTCGGTCAGCGCCGCGTTGAAGGCTTGCTTTAAGAGCTCGGGATCTACCGTTTTGGTAAGACGGATATCAAGAAGCTCATAATCGCTCTCAAGCCCGATCGACATCGCCGAAGAAAAGGAAAGGCGCGGATGGGGGTTGAAGCCCTCGCTGTAACGCACGGGGATGCCTGCACGGGCGATTGCCTTGGTAAGCGTGCGCACGAGGTCAAGGTGAGCGATAAAGGTAAGACTGCCACGCTTATGGAAGCGCAGGCGAACAGCATAAGAGGGCTCTGCGGTGTCGGACAAAATCATTTGCACCATCTCGTTTTTCCCCCTAATTTATTTGCGCCGCACCCACTGCAATGCTCGGAGCAGGCGGGGGTGGTCTTTTCCGCATATGCGCGCTCACGCTCTCGAAGGAGAAACTCCTTGGTGACGCCTGCGTCGATCACGTCCCAAGGGAGCCATTCATCAAGCCCGAAGGGACGGTTTGCATAAAAATCGGGATCGATGCCCGTGCGCTCAAAGACCGAAAGCCATCTCTCGTAGGAGAAGCCCTCGTCCCAAGCATCAAACATCATATCCTCCTCGGCGGCAAGCGCCAAGGCGGAAGACAGGCGGCGGTCACCGCGCGCCAAGACCGCCTCGATCCGAGAGACCTCGGCATCGTGCCAATTGTAGCGGATCTTGCGGTCGGTGATCTGCGAGCGCAGATACTCTTGCTTTTCCTTTAGCATTTCAAGGCTGTCCTGCCCCTCCCATTGGAAGGGAGTGAAGGGCTTGGGAATGAAGCAAGAAACGCTGACGGTGACCGACACGGGACGTGCCTTGTTGCGGTCGGGCGTGTGATAGAATTTACCGATCACATGAGAGGCAAGGGTGGCGATACCGCCCACGTCCTCCATCGTTTCGGTGGGAAGTCCGTTCATAAAGTACAGCTTGACGTTGTTTTTGCCCGAGGAAAAGGCGATACCAACGGCACGCATGAGATCCTCCTCGGTGACGTTCTTGTTGATGACGTCGCGCAGGCGCTGTGTGCCCGCTTCGGGGGCAAAGGTGATGCCGCCCGTACGCACCGAGGAAACCTTTTTCATCAACTCCTCGGAAAAGCTGTCAATACGCAAGGACGGAAGGGAGAGGCTGACATGGGCATCGTCTGTCCAGGTGAGAAGCCCGTCCGTCAGCTCGGCAATGCGAGAATAGTCGCTGATGCTGAGCGAGATGAGCGAGATCTCCTCATAGCCCGTATTTTCATAAAGGCATTTTGCAAGGTGGCAAAGGGTTTCGGGAGATTTTTCGCGGATCGGGCGATAGACCATACCCGCCTGGCAGAAGCGACAGCCGCGGATACAGCCGCGGTTTACCTCAAGCACGACGCGGTCATGCACCGTTTCGATGAAGGGCATGACGAGCTTTTCGGGGTATACCGCCTTGTCAAGATCGGCGATGATGCGCTTTTTGACACGCTTGGGGACATCGAGATACTTAGGGGTGTAGGCGCGGATGGTGCCGTCCCCGTTATAGCTTACGTCGTAAAGCGAGGGAACGTAGAAGCCTTCGATATGCGACGCCTCGCGCAAAAAGCGCTCGCGCGTATAGCTTCCGTCCTTTTTCATGCGCTCTAAGAGCGCGCAAAGCTCGGGAAGCGCCTCTTCCCCTTCTCCAATGCTGAAAATATCAAAGAAATCCGCCACAGGCTCTGCGTTGTACGCGCAGGGACCGCCGCCAAGGATGATGGGATGCTCTTCGCCGCGATCCTTCGAAAAGAGAGGGATGCCCGCGATCTTAAGCATATGGAGCGCTGTCGTATAGCAAAGCTCATATTGTAAAGTAAACGCGACAATATCAAAGTCGGCAAGCGGATCTCCGCTTTCCAGTGCCGTGAGGGGAATTCCATATTCCTTCATTTTAGCGTCCATATCCGTCCAAGGCGCATAGACACGCTCGCACCAAACGCCGGGGACACGGTTCAGCGCTTCGTAAAGAATACGGACGCCGAGATTGGACATTCCGATCTCGTAGGTATCGGGAAAGCAGAAGGCGAAGCGAACGGAAACGCTCGACTTATCCTTTAAGATCTGCCCGAATTCTCCGCCGGTATAACGTCCCGGCTTAGAAACCGTTTTTAAAATTCCCGAAAACAGCTCGTGGTTCATAAAAGGCTCACTTTCTGATCATTTGCCCTCGGAGATCTCGGGAAGCTTTACCCCGATCGCTACCACAAGCATGTGGATCGCAAGCAGGATCAAGTGATACAGCGCGAGGTACACAGAGGGAAGAAACGCAAAAATACCAAGGATACAAAGGATAGCGGATGCCACACCGCCGAGAACGGTGGCGGCAAGCTTATACGCTTTGCCGAAGCGAATCAAGTGATGGGTGCGGAAGCAAAGCAGAAGCAGGCGCAAAAGCTTGGTCGAGTTTTGCGCAGTCACAATACCGCCATCGGCTTGCTCTGCGTAAAAGTCGTTCCTCTGCCCCACCGTTTTCCCGACCACTTGAGCATGGCAGTCGCGCAGTACCCCGGAGCGTGCAACCGTTTTTTCGTTGAAATTCGGGTCGTACGTGCGCAAAATGGCGGCAATGCCAAGGCGGTGGAGCCGCAAAACGCTTTTTTCAAAGGCGACGGAAATACGGTGCTCCATGTAGAACTTCATGCACACCATACCGTTGACGGCGATATAAAGAACACCGCTTCGTCCGTCGGAAAGCACCTTTTCGTCCTCGGGGTCATAGGCAGGCGTGATGCCGTTGCCCGTCAAATACTGACCGTTACCCACAACGATCTCCGCACCGTCGATGATGGCGCTGACACCGTCACGCGTTGCCTGCACAAGCTCAACGGACGCCTTGGGCGGCGCACTCTTTTCGCTGTACATGCCGGAGAAGCGGCCGCAAAGCGGACCGCCGATATGACTGTAAAGCGCGGTCAAATACTTAAACACCGCGGTGGGGTCGTCGCAATGCACGCGGATACCCGACAGCACAACGCCCGACGAGGGGGCGGCTTCAATATCTTCAAAGGCAACCGCCTGCACGCCGACAGCCTCTCTGACCGTTGCTTCTCCCGCGATCGCCGAATCGGCGCCTGCCGCGCAATCGGCGCGGTGCATCGAATACACGTGCACGCCAAGCATTACGATGGGAGCGGAAAGGAAGCAGCCGAACAGGGCGGCTCTGACAGCCGCAGTAGGCACGAAATTCTTTACAAAATAGGCAATCAGGAAGCATATTACGCCAACAGCAACAGAGCCGAGCAAAATGCCAAGATTCAGCCATTCATCCTCGCACACGTTGCCGCTCCGCTCCGAAAAGCCTTTGACCGCAGCCGTCTTTTGCATACGGTACACGCGAGAATCCTCCGCAGCGGATTTTTTATTTGCATCGGGTAGGATCTCTTTTTTAGACGCAGGAGAAAAGATCAGCTTGTCTCCCACGGCATGGATCTTCTCAAAGGTGCGCAGATCGGTTTCACAGCGCAAAACGCGGAAGCTGTAAAGAAGAGAAAGTCCTAAAGCGGGGACAAAGGACAAATACATCGTTGGTTCACCCAACGCGCCAAGCACGATGGCATAAACGAACGCAAGCATTGCTTCAACGAGCAAAATGCTCTCGGGCAAAACACGGCCGTGGAAGATGCCCTTTAAACCTACGTGTAAGCGGGGCCAAGCCGCAATGACAACGCCCAAAAGAAGCAAAGCGTCAATGATGCCTGCCTTTTGCACCTCGACAAAATCGGGAGGGACGAGCCCCTGTACCAACGAGATGTTCTCAAGAAGCAAGAGGACAAAGGAAAGAACGGCAATGATGATCAGCCGCGCACGTGTCTGCTTCAAGGTTTCTTTCAAGTGATGGAGCACATAGCCGGGTGCAGCATCCTCCTCGTCGCGCACTCCCTCGAGTTCCTCGGGGAAGCGGTATGCCTTGCGCTTCTTTTTAACCTTTTGCGGCTCTTCCGCGTCAAAATTCCACCCCTGCGCGCGGTTGGGGCGTCCTAAGGGAAAGCCGACAAGTGACTCACGGATGCCGCGAGGCAATCCGTCCATAAAATCTTCCTCGTCCTCGTCATTATCCGAATAACGACTTTTGCCGTGTCCTCTTTCATCCACAGCGCGGTATGCCGAGGGTGCCAAGTGAACGCGTCCTGTAGAAGCATGCGAGCGAGAATCGCGTTGTGTATCGCTCAGCTCCCCCTGCGCGAGCACTACCCTTGCATGCGTCTGTGGCTCGGGCGTCGGCTCTTTAACAGGCTCTTTTACGGGCTCTTCTACAGGCAAAGCCACGGGTTCTTCCGCAGGCTCTTCGTGCGATTCTTCGACAGGAATATCAACAATATCTTCGAAAAGCGCCGAAGTGGGCTCTTCTTCGGATGCATCCGTCTGCTCCGCAAGCTCCTCGCCTACGTCCTCTTCCTCCTCTTCAAGCTCCGGACAGTCAGGAAAAACGAAGGTCGTGGTGCGCGGCATCAGAATGGGGGTTTGGGGAAGGACAGGAGCTTTGGGCAGAACGGGATCCTTGGGGGCTTCCCTGTCCTCAAACGCTTCCGACTTGCGCTTTTCATAATCGGCGAGCATGGCGTCGTATTTGGAGGGATCAAAGCGGCGTTCCGTCGAGAAGGGCGACAATGCCGCCGAAGCAGCCTCCTCTTCGGCAGATGCCGTACTGGGCACAAAGCAGCTGGCGTGGCTTTCCGTCTTCTCACGCGGCGCTTCATGGGGATCTACGATCTCGGTGACGACGATGGGCTTCACCGGTTCTCTCTCGTCGTCAACGCGTTCCTCGGGGAGGATTTCCGCAACGATGCTTTCCTTTCGGATATGTAATGTCACTTCGTCCTTGGAGAAGACAGGAGCGTCGTCCTCGGGATCGTCTTCAAAATCAAAGGGTACAGAAGAGGTTGTGGGTGCTTCCTCGGGCACGACAGTTTCGGGAATAGGCGTCGCCTCTTCCTCTTCGTCCGCTTTCACCGCGGCATCGATCTCTTCAAAAAGATCCAGCTGCACGGGCGGCTCGAGCTCTTCTGCTTCAGGCAAGGAGAGCGCAGACTCTTCCCCGTCTTCTTCGAGGATTGCCGCCATATCGGCAGGTGCCTCTTCGGTGTCTTCGGGGACCCAAGGCTCTTCTTGTTCTTCTTGCTCTTCGGGGGCTTCCTCTTGCGCCGTTACTTCGACCGCTTCTGCAAGAGGAGCATCCTCCGCCGTATCAGCTTCTTCGGGTACGGCAGGGGGTTCGGGCGCATCCACAGGCTGAGCCTTGGTGTCGCCAAGCCCAAACATCTCGTCGAGCTGGCTCATTTGCGAGCGCAGACGTGCAAGCAGGTCCTGCACTTGATCGTTTTGATTCTTCCCGTCCGCCATGCCGTATCTCCTTTCTAAGAATTTTGTATTATTGAATCAGCGTTTGCCGAAATGCTGGCGCGCCGTCTCGCAAAAGAGGACGGCAGCCGCAGCGGAAACGTTCATGGAATCGACGTTTCCGTAAAGCGGAATGGAAAGGCGGAAATCGCACTTTTCCTCCACAAGATGGGAAAGTCCCGCACCTTCGCTGCCAAGGACGATGGCAATCGGACCGCGAAGATCCGTTTCATAATAAACGGAGCCATCCATATCCGCGCCGTAGATCCAAATATTTTGCTTTTTCAGCGCATCGATCGTGGTTGCAAGGTTGGAAACCTTGGCGATCCGCATATGCGCGATCGCACCGGCAGAGGACTTTGCAACGGTTGCCGTCAGGGTCGCGCTATGGCGCTTGGGGATAATGACGCCGTGGAAGCCCGCGCATTCGGCAGAACGAATGATCGCGCCGAGGTTGTGAGGATCCTCGACACCGTCGCAAATTACGAGCATGGGCGCTTCTCCGCGCGATTCGGCATACGCGAGAATGTCGGCAACGTCCACGTAGGTAGCAAGTGCCGCCATGGCAACAATGCCCTGATGTACACCGCCCGCGCACATGCCGTCAAGCTTCTTTCGGTCTACCTCAAGAAGAGGAATGCCTCTCTCGATCGCCTCCGAAACGAGCACGGAGATAGAGCCCTCGCGCTCTCCGCGTGCAACGAGGATCTTATCGATATCCTTCCCCGATGCAAGCAGCTCCTTTACCGCGTTTCTGCCGAAGACGACACCCTCCTCGGGCTCTCTCAGTTCACGCGGGCGAAAGCCGTCGCCGCCCTGCTTTTTTTCGTATTTTCCGCTACGATCATTTCGCATAAAGCAAATTCCTCTTTTGATATATTTCTCTCATTATATATTATCATAAAGTGAATATAAAATCAAGGATTTTGGCAAAAAAAGAAAAAAGAAATCGGACGCATTTCTGCATCCGATTTCTTTCCGTTCGGTCAAGCTTATCTTGCGCGTCTTGCTGCAAAGCACTCGCTGCAGTAAACAGCCTTGCCCTCAGTAGGATTGAAAGGAACCTGGCATTCCTTTCCGCACTCAGCGCAAACTGCTGCAAACATTTCTCTTGCACCCTTTGCGTTGTTCTTGCGTGCGTCGCGGCAAGCCTTACATCTCTGGGGCTCGTTCTCGAATCCCTTTTCTGCATAGAATTGCTGCTCACCTGCGGTGAATACGAAATCGTTGCCGCAATCCTTACATTTCAGTGTCTTGTCCTCGTACATGTGTTTTTCCTCGCTTTGAAAGATAAAAATTTTGCCCCCAGACGGATTTCAACCGACGCCTTTGATGTAAATACAACGCTCTCCCTTAAGCTATATGGGCATATAAACAATGATTATTTTTCGAGCAAAGCACGCAGCTTGCTTCGAATACGGAAAACGGCGTTTGCGACCGATTTCTCGCTTTTGCCGAGTGCCTCGGCAATTTTTCCGTCCTCTTCTCCCTCAACCATAAGCGCAAAGACGCTCTGCTCATAGGGTGAAAGGCTTGCGGCGATCTTCGCCGTCAGCTCCGCAAGTCTTTCCGCCTCCACAAGGGAATCTAAAGGCCCCTGCTCGTCAGACGGAAGGAGCTCGTCAAGATCGCAAAAGGAAACACCCTCGGGCACCTTGCGACGGCGCAAAAAGGAGATCAATGCGTTTCGCACGCAAATGCGCGCATAAAGCCCAAAGGTCACGGAAGCCGAATCCTGATAGGTGCAAGCAGCACGGTAAAGGGCAAGCCGCGCTTCTTGCGCAAGCTCCCTGCCGTCTGCCTCGCAAAGACCGACAGAAAAGGTACGAACCAGCCCTTCTGTCATGCCGCAAAACTGCGCCGACAAAAGTGCAAACGCCTCGTTATCCTCGCCGCGGATACGCATCAGCAACGATAAAAGCTCCTTTTGCTCCATACCACGGTCTCCCAAGGCAAAATTCGTCGTTTTTTGTACAAAATCCCTACTATAACAGGTTATGGTTACTCCTATTATAGCATTTTTTATGCATTTGTCAAGGCTTTATTAAAAAAAAATTTACTATTTTGTGCGACTCAACTCATATAATATGCGATTTTTCCGGTGAGAACGGCGAGCACACCGCGGCAAACCTCCTCGGGCTGCTCGGAAAAGTGTGCTACGATGGTATTCGCCTCACTCTCTGTGGGGACGGTCACCGCTGTATTCATCATGACGCCCTGCGCATCCTTGATCTCGATGCGCACGAGAAAACCGCCCTCTTCCGTTTTCTCCACGTGGGTTGCTGTTGTTGCGCCGCGCAGGTGGAGAGAAAGGCGCTTCATCGCCGAGGTACGGCTTTTCTCGCGAATGGAATCATGCAGCGTACCTTGCAGCTCGGATGCGACCATGTGGCCGAGAGGAGAAACGACATAAAGCGTTTCCCCACCGTCGTCGTATGCCGTGATGTGTCCCTTTTCCACCAGCTCGGAAAAGCACTCGGCGAAATCAAATCTGCCAACAACGCCATTTTCGCTGACGATCTCTCGGATGATGGACTCTCCCATAGGATAGCGCAGCTCATCTAACAGAAAGAGGATAAAGACCTTGATATCGATCTTATCGCTCATTTCTCCGTCGTATTTCTTTTTATGCATGGTATCATCCTTTCGGTGGATAAAAGGGGTAGCCGACGGCTACCCCTTGATAAGCTTTAGTCTTCCTTCTTCGCGGGTGCTTCCTCGGTCGGAACATTTGCCTTCAGCCTTGCGTGCGTGAAAACAGGGTTGCCGTAACCGTCGAAGTCAAGACCGCCAAGCTTCTCTACCACATAATAATTCTGGTTGTAGAGAACGGGAACGATAGGCATTTTGGAGAGCAGATATGCTTCTGCCTCATGGAGGATCGCAGCCCTCTTGGTGAGATCCTTTTCTGCAAGAGCTCTCTCGATGATCGCATCATATGCGGGATCGGAGAATCCGGAGCAGTGCAACTGGATCTCGGAGGTAGAGGGATTTTCGCCCTCCTCATCGATCACATATTCCAAGCCGTTACCGTTCCAAAGAGTGGTGAAGCCGCAAAGTGCGGTAAGGGCATTGGTGGAATACATGTTGTAATCCATGCCGAGAACATCAAACTCACCGGAAATGTAGGCTGCCTGAATACCGTCGTCAAGAACCGTTACCAGCTTATCAACACCGATATCGGCATCTCTTCCGGGCTCGCCCTTAACCTTTGCCCACACCTCTGTGTCGGCCAGCACATAATTGGTTTCGACATCAAAGCCAAGCTCAGACCACTTTTCGGCAACATATTCAGCGATAAAGCGCTCTTCCACCGTATCGCGGACGGTGAGTACGATCGGAGCTGAGGTATCAACATCGTCAAGAAGCGCAATGGCAGCTTCAAATTCCGCATCGGTCGCCTTGGTATTGATCAGCGCATCACCCGTGTGCTGGGAGCGGAAGCTGACCTTTTTCTTTACGGAATCCCAAACAGCGGGGGAGATAAGACCGTCTGCGGGCTTTGCAAACACAAGCTCCTCGGCAAGATACTCACGGTCAATGACCATGGAGAGTGCACGGCGTACGTTTTCGTTGTCGAAGGGAGCCTTGCTCGTGTTGAAGACGAAGGAGTATGTAGAAAGCGCATCAAAGATCTCAGCATCCTCAAAATATTCAAGGCGGAGATCCTTATCCATCGGCATAGCGCCAACGCAGAAGATCGCTTTTTCCGCAACGTCGGTGAGAGAATAGAGGTTATTGAAGGTGTCGTCAAGGAACGCATTCATATCGTCCATGTAGTCCGCTTCAAAGTTCTCGTCCGTCCACTGCATCTGGAGGAAGGAAGGCGTAACGTCCTTGGTCTTCTTGCCGTCCTCAATATTAGACTCGCTGACGTGATAATATTCGTTCTTCTGGAGCGTAAACTCACCCGTGAGCTTGTTCCAAGAGCGGATGGCAAACGGACCGTTGGTTGCAATGTGAGCAACGCTCTTTGCCCAATACTCCGTATCGGGCTCGGTTGCCTTACCTACCTTGGTTTCACGAATGGGAGAAAGCGCAACAGAGGTCAGGTTGCGAAGGAATGCTTCGTAGTCGATCTTACCCTCAAAGGTGATGGTAAAGACATCCTTGTTCGACTCAAGACCGATCTCGTCGGGAGAAGCATCGCCCTGCTTGACACGCGTCGCGTTCTTAACATCGTAAAGGAGGGGCGCCGCCTGGCTCTTGAAGCCGGGCTCAAGAATACGCTTCCAAGCAAAGTAGAGATCGTCTGCAAGGACCTTGTTCTTACCGTCGTTCCAATAGGTTTCCCTCAGCTGGATCTCCATCTGATAAATGCCTTTTTCCTCATCCTCAATGATCTTGTAGCTTTCTGCAAGACCGGGAGCAACATCACCGTTCTCCTTCAAAAGGAAAAGAGGCTCATAGATCAAGCTCATGATGCGGGTGGCATTGTCATCCACAAAAGCAAGGGTGGGGTCAAAGTCGTAGATCTGGTCACCGACATAGATGCGGATCTCGGCATTCTTTTTGCCGCAGCCCGACAGGGTGCCGATCATGCCGACAAGCATCACAGCGACCAAAAGCAAGCTAACAATTTTTTTCATCGTGTTCTCCTCCGAAGCGTATGACGAAACATTTTATCTTTTAACGAAGTATATTATAACATAAACTTTTTACACATGCAACAGTATTTTGCTTTTTTGCAAAAAGATTTGGTCAAATGCACAAACCAATTCTTCCTTTTCTGTGCATTTTTAACAAGCATTTTTCCGCTTTTTGCCATTATTTTTCGATTGTCTTTGTAGAAGTTGAATAACCCTCGGAAATGCGGGAGAAAATTTGCCACAGAGCAGCCGAAGGGCTTTCAAGAAAGAGGAGATAAATCAATTGAAAAAAGGAGTTTTGAGGGAAACCGATCTTGCGTTGGAGCGGAGGCGAGCACCGCATGAGCGCGGTGTGCTTTACCGCGAAGCGGTGTGGGAGGATATCCGTTTCACAGCGCTCACAGTTACGGAAGAAGCGAGGGAGAGCGGTCTTCCCGTCGGGAAAACGCTTTCTGTTTCCCTCTCCCCTTCTCTATTATGGGAAGCGGGCGAGAAAAAGCAGGTGCTGGACGCGCTTCGTCTTGCGTTGCAGATCTTCTTTCCCACTCTCCCCGAGCGGTTGCTCGTCGCAGGGCTTGGAAACCGCCGCCTGACAGCGGACAGTCTTGGTCCCATCACAGCCGATCTCGTTGAGGTGACCGCCGCGCTTCCCGAAGCCATATCGGCGCTCTTTGGGCTCTCCCCTACCACCCGTGTCGCCGTCGTCCTTCCCGACGTTTTTCCCAAGACGGGAATTGAGAGCGTGCGCACCGTCGCATCGGCGGCGAAGCTGCACCGTGCCGATGCCGTGCTCACGCTGGATGCGCTTGCCGCGAAGGAAAAAGAGCGGCTGTTCCGCGTCATTGAGATCACAGATACGGGGACGGTGCCCGGGGGTGGCGTCAAGCAGGGCTCACTCTCCCTCACGCAAAAAGAGCTCGGCATCCCCGTGGTCGCCATCGGCATTCCCACCGTCGTCCGTATGGGAGAAGAGCATTTTCTCGTTTCCCGTCACATGGAAGAGGAGCTTCACGCCCTCGCCCCGTTGCTTGCCGAGGCGATCAATTTGCACTTTGGGGACGTATCCCCTCTCGAAAACAAAAAAATCACTTCCCTTTTTGACAAATGACGGTGCGGTATATTTTTCCTTTCCCTTTCATAGAATGTACGGACGTAACATCAAAAGCGAGAAAGGAAAGGTAAAAACATGGTAAACACATCGCTCTATCACGATATTGCCGCACGCACGCGGGGGGACATTTATATCGGCGTCGTGGGTCCCGTCAGAACGGGAAAATCCACCTTCATCAAGCAGTTTATGGAAAGCACCGTTTTGCCCGTCATTCAAAATGAAAACGACTACAAGCGAGCCAAAGACGAGCTTCCCCAATCGGCAGCGGGAAAGACCGTCATGACCGCCGAGCCGAAATTCGTCCCGAACGAAGCGGTAAGCATTACCCTCGACAACGGCACGAGCATGCGCATCCGTCTTGTGGATTCGGTCGGTTACCTTGTCCCCGGTGTCCTCGGCGACGAGGAGAACGGCGCGCCGCGCTTGGTGCAAACCCCGTGGTCGGAAGCGCCACTTCCCTTTAGCGAGGCGGCAGAGCTCGGCACAAGACGGGTGATCCGCGAGCACGCGACCCTTGCCATGCTTGTTACAACAGACGGCTCCTTCGGCGAGATCCCGCGCGAGGACTACGTAGATGCGGAGGAACGGGTCGCAAAGGAGTTAACTGCCGCATCCGTTCCCTTTGCCATCATTCTGAACTCTGCGACACCCGAGCGTGAGGAAACGAGAAGGCTGGCTTTTTCGCTGGAAGAAAAATACAACGCGCCCGTTGCACTTCTTTCCTGCCCCAATATGGTAGCAGAGGACATCGAGCACATCTTTGAGCTTTTGCTTGCCGAATTCCCCATCACCGAGCTTTCGGTTACACTCCCCGCCTTCTTTTCCGCCTTACCCGAGGAGCACCCCTTGCGTGAAAGGCTGCTTTCTGCCGTTCGCACCGTCGCTGACGGTGCCGTTAAGATGGGCGATATCGCGAAGTGCGCCGCCGCGTTTCCCTCCGACGATACGGTGGAGAGCGTCAGCGTCACCGCCTTGCATCCCGAAAGCGGGAAAGCCTCGCTTGTCATCAACGAGGCGGAGGGGCTTTCTCACCGTGTTATGAGCGATCTGTCGGGGCGAGAAATCAAGGACGACGCCGATCTTTTCCGCTTACTCCGCGAATACGCCGAAACGGCGGCGGCATACGAGCGTCTGCGCGAGGCGTTATCCGACGTCGACGAAAAGGGCTATGGCATCGTGATGCCCTCGGCAGAGGAGCTACAGCTTGAAACGCCCGAGATCGTCAAGCAGCAGGGCGGCTACGGCGTGCGCCTGCGCGCCTCGGCGAAGAGCATACATATGATCCGTGCCAACATCGTGACCGAGCTTTCTCCTGCTGTCGGTACAGAGGCAGAAACCGAGGAGCTGGTGGGAAATCTGTTAGCCGAATTCAACGAAAACCCAACGGCGATCTGGCATTCCAATATCTTTGGAAAAACGCTTTACGACCTTGTGGGCGAGGGACTTCACACCAAGCTCGCCCATATGCCCGAGGAATCGCGGGCAAAGCTTTCGGAAACGCTTGAACGCATCATCAACGAGGGCGCGAACGGACTCGTTTGCATCCTCCTATAAGAGTAGAAAATCGCCGAGTGCACAGCACTCGGCGATCCTTTTTTAGGAACGTTCCTTGATAATACGGTTGAGAAATGCAACGAACACGCGCTCGGTATCGGCGAGGGGGCGGTCGTTGTAAAATACGTAGTCGTAGCGATATTTTTCGACGTCGTCGTCCGCCGCGTTGCCGTAGGCACCGCCGCGGTGATGGAAGCGTCTGCCGCCGCGGACAAGCAGGGTGATGGCTCTTCCGTCCGTCGCCTCGACGAACTTGCGGATTTCTGCGCCCTCGCGGATGTGAACGAACATGATCTCCTCATCCGACGAGAGAAAATCCTCGTATTCCTTTGTGATCCACTTGGTCGGATAATCGTTATATTCGACGGTGAGCGCCTTGAGGTCGGCGAGAAATTTTCTTGCGCGGTCGGTCTTTTCTCCGCCCCAACCGCACTGTGTGGCGATTTCCTTGATCGGCGTGATCGAGGAAACGTTTTTGACCTTAAAATGCTTTGCCGCCATCGCGCAAAGAGTGTCCTTTCCGACGCCGCCCGGACCGTTGATGACGAAGACCTGCTTTTTCATAATGTGCTTCCTTTTTTATACTCTTTTCCTTATTGTAGCGCAAAAGGACAAAAAAGTCAAGAAAAAGAAAAAACTCTTTACTTTTCACTTCTCTTCTGCTATACTTTTTGTAGAAGCACGACAAGGAGAACAGCATGAAAAAACGCATTTTCGGGCACATGCCCGACGGAACACCCATAGAGGAATACACCTTAAAAAGCGATACGCTCGAAGCCACCGTCATCACCTACGGCGCCATTTTGCGCACACTTGAGGTCGGGGGACTTGACATTATCGGCGGCTACGATACCTTTGCGGAGTTTCTCGCGGACGACGACCCCTTCCAAGGCGCGATCATCGGAAGAGTATGCAACCGCACCGCCCTCGGTCAGTTTGATCTGAACGGCAAGAGCTATCAGCTTTCCATCAACAACGGACGCCACCATCTGCACGGCGGTACGGGCGGATTTTTCTGCCGCGTATGGACGGTAGAGGAAGCCGACGACTCCCACATCACACTTTCCCGTCTTTCTCCCGACGGTGAAGAGGGCTACCCTGCAAATCTTTCCGTGCGTGTCACCTACACCCTACAGGGCGACTGCATGAAGATCGAATACGATGCGGTGGCGGATGGCGACACCCCCATCAATCTTACCAATCATGCCTTTTACAATCTTTCGGGCACGGGGAGCGGCAGCGTATTCGACCACACGGCAAAAATCGCCGCCGACCGCTATACCGCCGTTGACGGCGAGCTGATCCCGACGGGCGAAGAGCCGAGCGTCACAGGCACGCCCTTTGATTTCCGTACCGAAAAGAGGATCGGACAGGATCTTTCCGACGCGCTCCCAAGCTACGACCATAACTTTATTTTTGCGGACGCCCCACTCTCTGACGTCTGCGGACTTTCCCTTCCCCACGTGGCAACCTTGAAGGGGGCTAAGGTAACCATGGACATCTATACGACTTCTCCCTGTGCGCAATTTTATACGGGTGCATTTCTCTCGGGACCGCTTTGCTTCAAGGGTGGACGCCCCAAGCAAAAATACGGCGCGTTCTGCTTTGAGCCACAGCTGCCGCCCGACGGAATTCACCACGGCGTTGCCCCGCTTCCCAAGGGTGAGCACTTTAACGCCGTGACCGTTTATCGCTTTGCGTGACAATATTTGTCCAAAAAAACGCGTCTTTTCGTGTAAGACAGCATTGCGCTTTTTCCGCTCCGAGTGTATAATGGTAAAAAAAGCGAGGTAAACATCATGTTCAAAAATCTTGGCGTTCAGCTCTATACCATTCGCGACTATATGAAGGATCCCGAAATTGCGGACGTTGCTTTTGCAAAGCTTGCCCGTCTTGGCTATACCGAGGCGCACACCGCAGGCTGTGAATTTGATCCCGCGCTTTTCTGCGATCTTTTAAAAAAGCACGGCATCCGCATCATCGGCACACATTACGATGTGAACGAGATCTTAAACAATCCCGAAAAGACGATGGAGATCCACCGTATGTGGGGTACCACCAACATCGGTATCGGCGGATTTTTCCGCTCGACGGTTGCGGAAATTCGTGAGTTTATCAACAACTACAACCGCGCGGCGGAGATCTACGGACGCGAGGGCTTCCGTCTGACCTACCATCACCATCACTATGAGTTCGCCAGAGTGGACGGCTATCGCACCATGATGGACCTTCTCGTCGACGAGCTGGATCCCGTAAACACCTCCTTTGTTGCCGACACCTGCTGGCTTGCAGCAGGCGGTGCGGACGTTTGCGAGTGGCTGGAAAAGCTCCGCGGACGCATCGACATTCTTCATCTCAAGGATATGACGGTCAAGCGGAACGAAGCGGGGCATCTCTTGCCCTACATCACCGAGGTCGGCTACGGCAACCTCTCCTTTGATCCCATCATGAAGAAGGCGGAGGAGATCGGTGTCAAGCACTACGTGGTGGAGCAGGACGGAAACTTTACGAAGACGCCCTTCGAGAGCCTTCGTATGAGTGCGGAGTTCTTGAAAAAATACCAAAAATAAAGCAAAAAAAGCGCGCAATCTTGCGCGCTTTTTTATTTTTTTGTTTTGTATTCACGCGGTGTCTGCCCTGTGTACTTTTTGAAGATGCGTGCGAAATAGGAGGCGTCGTCAAAGCCGACGGCAAGAGCAATATCGGTGATGCTTCTATCGGTGTTTTTAAGAAGCGTTTGCGCCTTTTCGATGCGGTAGCTGTTGACGTATTGCATCGGGGGGACACCCATCTGACTTTTAAAAAGACGGCAAAGATAGTGCTCGTCGAGATGGAAAAGCGAAGCGAGCGACGCCGTGGTAATGCGCTCGTGACAGTTGTGGGCAATATACTTGACGATCTCGCCCACGCGGCTTGCCTTGTTCTTTTCCGCAAGGACTTTTTCTCCCGAAAGGCCCTCTGTGCGATAATTCCGTAACAGGTGACAAACAAGGCGATAGGACAGCGCCTTGATCTCCATATCGCCGCCGACGGGCTCGGCATCCTTAACGCGGGCGATCTCGGAAAAGCAGTTTTCCACCGTCGCATCCTTCGCAACAAGGGGCGAGAGCAATACGTTTTCAAAGGCAACGTCGGCAAAAAAGGCAGGAGAAAGGCGCATGCAGTAAAAGCGGCCGCTATAGGTCGCATGCAGCTCACCGGAGTTGACAACGATCAGATCCCCTGCAGAAACCCTATAGGTCGTGTCACCGCAAAAAGCACCGCCATCCGAAAGAAAGTACAGCAGCTCTAAATGCTCATGCCAATGCAAATAGCAATTTCCTTTTTGAAGAGAAAACTTCACGGGAAAATTCTTTTCCAGCGGGGCGACCCGCTCGTAGAGCGAAAGATCCTTCAAATCCCATCCTCCAAGTCAAAATCGTGCGAAATCTTGTCAAAATTATCATAGAATTGACATCCATTCGTATTATATAATAAATCCGAAAAAAAAGCAATCCTTTTTAGGATTTTTGAAAGGAATTTATTATGCGTGTACTTGCTATTATGTGCCACCCCGACGACATGGAGCTTTCCTGCAGCGGAACACTGATCAAATGCAAAAAGCGCGGTGACGATGTCATCGCATGCCACGCCGCCAACGGTAATATGGGACACGTGGAGATCGAAGCACCCGAGCTTCGCGAGATCCGCATCGCCGAAGCCAAGCGTGCGGCAGCCCTCGGTGGGTTTGAGGTGATCACGGCAGACATTGACGATCTGACGATGAACAGCGCAAACGTGGATCAGCAGTTAAAGCTGCTCCGCATCATCCGTTGGGCGCGCCCCGACTTCATCATCACCCATCACCCCGACGACTATTGCTCCGATCATGCAGAGCTCTCGAAGCTGGTCTTCAAGGCTTCCTTCGATGCGTCCTGCCCCCACTTCCACCCCGAATGCGGTGCGGCAACACCCGTTACCCCCATCTTCTATTCGGATACCAGCCGTAGCGTAAACTTCATCCCCACCGAATATGTGGATATCACCGAGGAGATGGAGCTGAAGGAAGCCATGCTCGCCTGCCACGAGAGTCAGCTCAAGTGGCTGCTCGACCACGACGGCATTGACATCATCGCCGTGCAAAGAGCACGCGCCGCCGATAGAGGCAGTCAGTGCAAGGCAAAATACGCCGAGGCGTACAATCAGCTTTTAGCCAGCCAAAGACTCCGCACCTATCGCTGTCTTCCGTAAAAGGTGCTGTCACATTTAGACATAACCACAAACAAAAAAGAATTTTAGAATTGCAGGGCGGGGGCAAGGGCTCTCGCCTCTGCTTTTTTGTTAAAGAAATCAGGTTGAAAACCTACGGTTTTCTCCATTCGAACCAATTTTTGTTTGTTTTTTCCGTGCGCTCCCTCTCGCAGTATGCCAATACAGCTTCGGGGCGCGCACGGAAAATTCTGTTCTAAATCTGACGAGCCCCTTCACTAAAAACATAAGAATAGAGATGCGAAGCCGCTTTTTTTCAAAAAGCGAAAGGAACTCGGTTTCTATTTGAAAACCGAGTTCCTTTTTCTCTATTCTTAATGGGACTGCCTCTTTAATTTATTTCCCTGTACAGCACTTTTGTGATACGGTTGCAATTCAGGCAGGTATCAGCACCGTTGCTGTGGTAATAGGCGACGAGAAAGCCGCCCTCGACTTCGATGATGGCGGGATAACAATAGCTCTCTTCCGTATCGTCCTCAAAAGCGTAGCAGGAGGCGATAAAATCTTGAAATCCGCCATTGGCGGAGGTTGTGGCTCCGTCAACGAAGGAAAGCCCACCGTCACGGCTGACGGCACAGACATAGGGGGTGCGTTTGGGGCTTCCCCAAAGCTCTGTTTTTCCTTCAAAGGGATGGTAGCCAATCGGATTAAAGATGGCAAGCGTCAAAGTGCCCACCGTCTTGACGTGCATAGGTGCATCGGGAGAGGAAAAGCGGAAGGCAGGGGTTACCCTACCGAAGGTCAGACCGTCATCGGTAGAAAAGGCTTGATACTGATGTCCGTAGGCAGTTCGGGTGTAGAGCCAGAGCCTGCCGTCGGGAAGCGCGAAGAGTCCCGGCTCTTGAAGGCGGACGTTGTCCTCGTAGGGAGAGCGCACAGCATCAGCACTCAAATTCCAAGACGCACCGTCGTCGTCCGAATAGCATACATAGATCTCACCAGGTGTGAGATGATCAAGATCCGCTCCGTGATAGGCGGTGGGAAACAAAAGTCTTCCGCTCTTCAAGCGCACAAGACGGTCGTTGTTTACGACAAAATAGCCGTCCCTTGCAATACATCTCACAGGAGTGCCAAAGGTCCCTCCCTCGTCCGAGGAGCGGGTGAAGTAAGGCACGCAAAGAATGCCGCCTTCCGACGCAAACTTTCTTAAGTAAAGGCAGCCGACGTCACCGTTTTTCATACGGAAAAGGCTCACCGACATGATGTTAACGGTGTCCGCATCCTTTTCGATCAGCACAGATGGCTGCGACCAGCTTTCTCCCTCGTCGGGAGAAAAAACGGCGGAAATGCGTGCCGTTGCATGATCTTCCCAACTGTCGCCGTAATACTCGGTATATGCATACATGATACGCCCGTCCAAAAGGCGGAGAAAAGAGCCCTCGCCGTTGCGGGGATTTTGCGCACCCGTCGCCAAAAAAGCGACCTCGCGTCCGATCTTTTTCATAGGGGACTCCTTTGAAACAATATTATTTTGAATGAAGCATCGCTTCGCGATATGAAGCACTCGCTTCGCTCCTATGAAGCGACGGCTACGCCGCCATGAAGCGAAGCGCTCCATGCGGTGCGCTTCATTAAAAAATCCTCGTTCCGAAGGACGAGGATTTTTTGGGGTGAATGATGGGAGTCGAACCCACGACCTTCAGGGCCACAACCTGACGCTCTAACCAACTGAGCTACATCCACCATATGGCGTACCTTGAGGGACTCGAACCCCCG
>SVTN01000021.1 GCA_015063765.1 Oscillospiraceae bacterium
TATCTCTCGGGCGAAAAATTTTATCTGTTTTCGCCCTTTTGGTGCTTCTCCCATTGCCTTGAAATTTTGTTGAATTTTTTTCGAAAAACCTATTGACTTTTCTTAGCAGGTTTGGCTTCCTGCAACGCCCGAGAAGATCCTTACCTTGGCGATCGCCGTTTTCCTCTTGAGGATTCTTTTTCCAAGTGATGAAAAAACGCTTGCGCATCTTTATGCACTCAAGGCGCGCGTGAAGCGAAAAAAAGAGGATACGCCGTCCGAAAGCAGCGAAGATCATAAAAAAAGAGACACAGAGTAAGGTGCGTACTCTAAAGGACAGTTTTTGATATTTAATAAAGTACGTTACCTACCGACAGGAAAAGGACGAGAAGCTGTAAAACTCCTCGTCCTCTTTTCTTTGCAAGCACTGCTTCTGTGGATACAGAAGCTCTTTTTTATGGCGATATATTTGCTTTCGCAAATGCGATATATTCTCGCGGCTTGCCATGCAAGCTACGCTCAAAAGCGATATAACCTCCCTTGCGGTCGGTTGCGATATGATATAAATCCCCTTCTCGCCCCGTAGGGCATATCGCATCGAAGATATATCGCACGCGATAGCGTATATCGCAAATCCCATAAGGGATTTATATCGCTGCGTAGTGCCCTTAAGGGCACTACGCATAAGTGTCTCTTTTTTGTTTGCATCAGCGGTAGAGCATGAAGCCGTACGGAGCTATGCGACCGTCTACAGCATTGTGTGCGAAGAGAACCTCTTCCGCTTTTACGGAAATGGGTTCACCGCGTGTGATCGCGCAAAAAATGCTTTCACCGCAGTATTCGCGCGTGATCAGCAAGCCGTCGTCGCCGAGAGCGGTGATCTTGCAATCGCCAAGGCGCAATGCAGGGTAGTCCCCCCGCATTTTGGCAAGCGTGCGGTGCAACGCTACCAGCCCTTCATCCTCCTCGCCCCAAGGATAAAAGCGGCGGTTGAAGGGATCCTCGTACCCCTCTACCCCCGCTTCGTCACCGTAATAGATACAGGGACAGCCGGGAAGCGCAAACTGCAGGGCAACGGCAGAATACAGGCGTGCAAGCGCTTTGCTTTTTTCTTCGGGAGATAGGCGGTATGCGGCGCGTCCTTCGCGGGTATCGGGCGTGTTTACGCAGGAGAGCAGGGTGAGAATGCGCGGCGTATCGTGGGTCGAGAGGCTGTTGAGCAGACAGGGCAGTACCTCGCGCGGGTAGTTTTCACAAATGCGCTCGACGCGCCCTTTCACCTCGTATGCCGTGATTTCCCCCTGTAAGAAGGAAATAATGGCATCGCGGAAGGGGTAGTTCATGACAGAATCAAGCTCGCCACCCGTAAAATACCTGCGCCGCACGCTGTAGCTTACCTTATTTGACGCATCCTCCCACACCTCGCCGATGACCACGGCATCCGGCTTGATCTCCTTCACGCGGCGGTAAAGCCGCGCGATGAATTCGTCGGGAAGCTCATCTGCCACGTCAAGGCGAAAGCCGTCCGCACCCGCACGCAGCCAATGTGCAACAACGCTGTTCTCCCCCTCAATGATAAAATCAAGGAAGGAGGGGCAAAGCTCATTCGTGGCGGGAAGGGTCTTGATGCCCCACCACGAGGTATACTTTTGGGGATACTCTTCAAACTGATACCATTCTCTGTAGGGAGAATTCGGGTCGTGATATGCCCCACCGCCAAAACGGTTTTCTTTGTCAAAATAACGGCTGTCCGATCCCGTATGCGAAAAAACGCCGTCCAACACCACTTTGATGCCAAGGGCGTGTGCCTCGTCACATAAGGCGCGAAAATCCTCCTCTGTGCCGAGCAAGGGGTCGATGCGCATATAATCTCCCGTGTCGTAGCGATGGTTGGAGTAGGCTTCAAAAATGGGGTTCAGGTAGATGGCGGACACCGAAAGTGATGCAAGATAGGGGAGCTTTTTCGCAATTCCTTTTAAGTTCCCACCAAAAAAGTCGCGGTTTAAGATCTCGCCCTTTTCATCGGGAAGAAAAACGGGGGTATCGCGCTCATCCGTATGAAGGACGAAATCCGTCTTTTTTTCATCCGTTCCCACGACGGATTCCTTATAAAAGCGGTCGGGAAAGATTTGATAAAAGACCGCCCCTCGGAATTCCTCGGGGGTGTGAAAGTCGGCGGGGATGCAGGAGATCTGCCATTTGTCGCCCGCCTCCATGTTCGTGGAATCTCCCCTTTTATAAAGGGAGAAGGTGTTTTTCCCCGTTTTAATTTCGAAGTAGTAGAAATAAAGTCCCTCTCTTGGCAGGGTAAAAGCGGTTTTATAGGCGGTATAGGGGGATGTGACCTCTTCCTTGTGAAGCGACACGGTGAGCACGACGCCTTCGTCATCCTCCACGACAAGCTGCGCCTCTCTACAGTCACAGCAATCGGGAATTTGTACGGTGAGCGTGCAGACCTCCCCCACGCGAAGACAGCCAAAGGGGGTCTTGTGTTCTGTTTTTTTACTATCAAAGAGAATTTGCATAAGCTTCAGCACTCCTAAAATGCTGTGCGAGGGCACAGCCCTCGCACAAACCCGGGGAAAATAAAATTACTTCATATACCAAATGTTTTTTGCATACTCCGCGACTGCGCGATCCGAGGAGAAGATGCCCGCCTTGGCAATGTTGACCAGGGACATGTTGCCGAATTTGTAAGCGTCACGGTAGGTTTCGGAAACGCGATCCTGCGCCGCCTTATAGCTTTCAAAATCAGCAAGCGTCATATAGGCGTCTGCCGTTCCGTAGGCGCGGGTCAGAAGGGAGTTGTAGATGTCGTCGTAGCTTCCGCCGAAGACGCCCGAACGGAGCGTGCGCAAAATATCGGCAAGCTCAGGACTGTGGCGCACGTAAGCAAGAGGATCGTAGCCCGAACGCCAAAGCGCCTCGACCTCGTCGGCATGCATGCCAAAGAGGAACATGTTATCGTCACCGACCTGCTCGTGAATTTCAACGTTTGCACCGTCAAGCGTACCGATGGTCACAGCACCGTTGATCATCAGCTTCATGTTGCCCGTGCCCGAGGCCTCCTTGCCTGCAATGGAGATCTGCTCCGAGATCTCGGCGGCGGGGATGATGATCTCGGCAAGCGATACCTTATAGTCCTCAATAAAGACGACCTTGAGCTTTCCGCGTACCGCAGGGTCGGCGTTTACGGTGTTCGCAATGCCGCAAATGAGGCGGATGATCTGCTTTGCCATGAAATAGCCCGAAGACGCCTTGGCGGCGAACACAAAGGTACGGGGCGGGATATCCAAATTCGGATTTTCCTTGATAAGACGGTACATACGAATGATCTGCAGGGCGTTGAGAAGCTGTCTTTTGTATTCGTGCAGACGCTTGATCTGCACGTCGAAAAGAGAAGAGGGGTCCACGTTGATGCCGTTGGCATTCGAGATATAGGCGGCAAGGCGCTCCTTGTTTTGTCGCTTGACAGCGGCAAGACGCTCGATAACGGCATTGTCGCCCGCGTATTTGAGCAGCCCTTCAAGAGCCATGGAGTCGCGCATAAAGCCGTCGCCGATCAGCTCCTTCAAGAGGCTTGTAAGACCGGGGTTGGATTGGCAAAGCCAACGGCGGTACGCGATACCGTTTGTAACGTTTGTAAACCGCTGGTTGTCAAGAACATAGTAATCGTGGAAAAGGCTGTCCTTCAGGATCTCGCTATGCAGCTTTGAAACACCGTTGATCTTGTGGCAGGCGGCAAGACAAAGATTTGCCATCTTGACTTCTCCGTTTGCAATCGCTGCCATATAGTTGATCTTACCGATGTCGCCGGGATATTTCTCGTAGAGCCCCGAAACAAGACGGCGGTTGATCTCACAGACCAGCTGATAGACGCGGGGCAACAGCTCGCGGAACAGATCCTCGCTCCACTTTTCAAGCGCCTCGCTCATTACCGTGTGATTGGTGTAGGAAAGGGTGCGGCAGGCAATATCCCATGCTTCATCCCATTCGAGCATATGCTCGTCGAGCAAAATACGCATAAGCTCGGGAACACAGAGGGCAGGGTGGGTATCGTTGATGTGGATGGCAACCTTGTCGGGGAGCGTGCGGATGTCGCCGTACTTCTTCATGTGCTGTCTGACGATGCTCTGCAGAGAAGCCGACACCAAGAGATATTGCTGCTTTAAGCGCAGGCGCTTGCCCTCAATGTGGTCGTCGGCAGGATAAAGCACCTTGGAGATGACCTCTGCCATGGTGTTCTCCTCGAGCGCCTTCAAATGCTCGCCGCGCACGAAGTATCTGAGATCGATAGAGTTCTTGGAGGGGGATTTTGCACTCCAAAGCACGAGCTTGTTGACAGCAGGGCTTCGGTAACCCGAAATGAACATATCGTAAGGAACTGCCATCACGCTGTTGTAGTTCTCGTGACGGAAGCAAAGTCTTCCGCCCTCCTCCCACTGTGCTACGTTACCGCCGAACTTGACCTCAAAGGCCTCGTCCTCGCGTGCGCGCAGCCAGACGTCGCCCATCGACAGCCAGTCGTCGGGAAATTCCATCTGCCAGCCGTCAACGATCTTCTGACGGAAAATGCCGAACTCATAGCGAATGGAAAAGCCTGTGCCGGGAAGCCCTAAGGTGGTCATAGAGTCCATATAGCAGGAGGCAAGACGGCCAAGACCGCCGTTGCCAAGCCCCGCATCGGGCTCCATTTCGTATAGCTCGGACAGGGAAAAGCCAACACTCTTCAAAACCGAGGCAAACTTGTCCTCAAGCCCAAGATTGAAAAGGTTGTTTCTTAGGGACGTGCCGACGAGAAATTCCATCGACATATAGTACACTTGCTTCCTTTCCTTGGCGATGAAGTCGTCGCGGAAGGACTTTCTTTGCTTCGAGAGAAGGTCGCGGATCACGGTGCAAAGCGCCTTATAGGCTTGCAGCTTCGATGCCTCTGCAAGGGAGCAGCCGAAGCTTTTTCCGCTTTCGTTTTCGAGAAGGTCTAAAATTTGCTTTTTGGTAAGTTCCATGGTATTCTTCTTTCTTTGGGATGTTAAGCCAAAAGGCTCTTGTAAATGGTGAGATATTCTTCTGCCGATGCGCGCCAGCTGCTGTTGTAGCGCACAAGGGCGCGGCGGTGTCTTTCGCACTTTTTCTTATCGTGGAAAAAGGCGATGGCGCGGTCAATGGCGTCCAACATATGATGCGCGTTAAAGGCTTGGAAGGTAAAGCCTCTGCCCGAAAGCGTTTCGGTGTTGAGTGCGGGGACGGTGTCGTAAAGACCGCCCGTTTCACGCACGATGGGAATGGAGCCGTAGCGCATGGCGATCAGCTGAGAAAGTCCGCAGGGCTCACTCTTGGACGGCATCAAAAACAGGTCGCTTGCGGCGTAGATGCGGCTTGCAAGAGCGCTGTCAAAGCGGATCTCCGCCTTCATTTTGTCGGGATGGGTGTATTCGGCAAAGCGGAACATGTCCTCGTATTTTCCGTCACCCGTACCGAGAACGACGAGCTGTACGTCGCGCGATAGGATATCGTCAAGGACGCACTCCACAAGCTCAAGTCCCTTGTGAGAAACCAGCCTTGAGATCATGGCGATGAGCGGCACGTCGTCGCGCACGGGGAGCCCGAGCTCCTCTTGCAAGGAAGCCTTACAAATGGCTTTTCCGCTCATATCGGTCGAGCTGAAGGGGGCGGGGAGTGCCTTGTCGCGCTTGGGATCGTAAAGAGCGGTGTTGATGCCGTTGACGATACCGCAAAGCTTGTATTCGTTTTGCTTGATGATGGGGTCAAGCCCGTGAGAAAAATAAGCGTATTTCAGCTCTTGGGCATAGGTGCGCGAAACGGTGGTGACGCGGTCGGCAAGCATGATCGCGCTCTTCATGAGGTTGACCGAATCCCCGTAGCGCATGACGTCGTGGTACTCACAGGGAAGTCCCATGACGTTCGCCGCAAAATCGTAAGGCATATAGCCCTGATATTCAATATTGTGGATGGTAAAGACGATGCGTATGCGTTCGTATGCGGGAAGTGCCCCGTAAAACGCCTTCAAAAGCACGGGAACGGCAGCCGTCTGCCAATCGTTCAGATGAATGATGTCGGGGTAGTATCCGATGTGCTGGAGGCACTCAAGAATGGCATGCGAGAAAAAGACAAAGCGCGCGCCGTCATCTCCGTGCCCGTAGGGGGCGCCGTCACGGCAAAAATAATATTCGTTGTCAATGAAAAGATAGTTGACCTTGCCCCATTTCAGGCGAAAGACACCCACGTAGTCCTCGGAGAGAGGAGAAGGCATGGAAAAGGACGTTACAAAGGAAAGGGCGAGAGCCGTGTTACCCTTTATTTTCTTGTAAAGGGGTAAAATGACGGTGATCTCGTCTTCCTTGTTTTTTGCCAGCTCGGCGGGGAGCGCCTCTAGGACGTCCCCCAGCCCGCCGGATTTGAAAAACGGTGCCGCCTCGGATGCGGCAAAGAGGATTTTCATACGGATTCTCCTTTTTCAACAATGCAGGGAGCCGACGGCGCGCCAATCAATCTTACGCCGTCCGAAACGGTGACGTTTTTGTCAAGAATGGCGTTTTCGATATGGCATCCCTTACCGATCACCGTGCCCTGCATGATGATGGAATTTTTGATCACGGTACCGCTTCCCACGTACACGTCACGGAAGAGCACGCTGCCCTCAAGATCGCCGTGAATGCGGCAACCGTCGGCAACAAGACAGTCCTTGGTCGAGGAATGCTCGCTGTAATAGGAGGGCACCTCGTCGCGCACCTTGGTGTAAATGGGACGGGAGCGGTCAAAAAGATCCCGTCTGAGCGCTTCGTCGCGAATCAAGGCAAGGTTGTTGGCAAAATAAGATGCTACGCTGTCATTGCGGATGACGTGCTTCGTAAATTCATGCACGTTCAAGGTAAGTCCGTTGTGATAGAAGCCCTCTTGGATGAAATCACGCTCAAGCAGGTGTCTGCCCTTGCAGACGGACTCCTTTACCGCAGAGAGCAGGAGCTTCTTTTCCATAATGTACATGCCCATGCTGACCATCGCGCCGTCGCGCATCGCGGGATAATCTACCGTCACGTCGGTGACAGTACCGTCCTTTGCCATGTCCACGATCAGCTCGTAATTGACGTTCGGGTTCTTTGCGGCACGCTTGGCGATCACCGTGACGTCCTTGCCCGAAGCAATATGCTCTTCAAGCGCCTCTCCGTAATCAATGTTGCAAAGAATGGTGGAGTCGGAGAGCACCACGTAATCCTCGGGTGTCTTTTCAAGAAAGGCAAATGCGGAGTAAAGTGCCTCAAGCTTGCCCTGATACACGTAGGACATGCCCGTCGAAAAGGGAGCGAGCAGATGCACGCCGCCGTTTTTGCGGTTCAGATCCCATTCGGCAGAGGAGCCGAGATGGTCCATTAAGGAGTTGTAGTTGTGCTTGGTGATGATACCGACGCTGGTAATGCCGGAATTCGACATGTTGGAAAGCACGAAGTCGACAAAACGGTATCTGCCGCCGAAGGGCAGGGAGGCGACCGTTCTCTTGTGCGTCAAAACGCCGAAGCGCTCGTCGTAAAGGTTGGAGAAAATAATGCCTGCTAAATTCATAACCTCTTCCTCCTTAAATGATCTCGCCGGGAGCAACCGTAGCGTTGTCGGGAATTTCTTTTCCCTTGCCGATCACGGCGATGCCCCATGCGTCCTCAGCGTAATATTCCTTTTCGCCGCCAATATGTACGTTTCGTCCCACCGTCGCGTTTTCGCCGAGAATGGCGAACTTGACTGTGGAGCCCTTCTTCACCGTGGTGTTGGGCATGATAACGCTGTTTAATACAGTAACGCCCTCTTCAATGACGCAGGCGGTGGAGATGATGGAGTTTTCCACATAGCCGCGCACGGTACACCCTTCGGCGACATAGGAATTCTTAATGGTGGAGCCGTTCGCAATATAGCTTGAGGGCTGCGCATAGTTGCGCGCATAGATCTTGTGCTTCTGATCTCTTAGGTTCAGACCGCTTTTCGGATCAAGCAGATCCATGTTGGCTTCCCACAGGCTTTGTATGGTGCCGACGTCCTTCCAATACCCCTCAAAGGGATAGGCAAAGACCTGCTTGCCGTCCGCGAGGAGAGCGGGGATGACGTTCTTACCAAAGTCGTTTGACGACGTGGGATCCTCCTCGTCGCGCATGAGATATTCGCGCAAAACGCTCCAAGAGAAGATGTAAATGCCCATCGACGCCTTGGTGCTCTTCGGGTGCTTCGGCTTCTCCTCAAACTCGAAAATGCTGCCGTCCTCGTTGGTGTTCATAATGCCGAAGCGGGATGCCTCCGAGAGGGGCACCTCAAGCACCGCGATGGTGCAATCGCTGCCCTTTTTCTTGTGGTAGTCCAGCATCTTCGAATAATCCATCTTGTAGATGTGGTCACCCGAAAGGATAAGCACGTATTCGGGGGCATAATTCTCGATAAAGGGAATGTTTTGATACACGGCGTTTGCCGTGCCCTTGTACCATTCCGATTTGTTGCTCTTTGCGTAGGGCGGCAGAATGTGTGCGCCGCCAAAATTGCGGTTCAAGCCCCAAGGACGTCCTGTTCCCACGTAGGCGTTGAGCTCAAGCGGCTGATATTGGGTCAGGATGCCCACGGTATCGATGCCCGAATTGACACAGTTGGAAAGGGGAAAATCAATGATGCGATATTTTCCGCCAAAGGCAACCGCAGGCTTTGCCGTTTCTTCGGTCAATACCATGAGTCGGCTTCCTTGTCCTCCTGCGAGCAGTATGGCGATGCATTCTTTGCTTTTGCGTAACATGCGTTTTTCCTCCTTTGAGTTTTATGAAGAGAGTAAAAGGTAACCGATAATGGGGGGAGCGTAAGGGTCGCGGAACAGGGGAGTCCGTGGGAAGGCGTATTGACGGCAGACACCGCCTTCAGCGGCGTTCCGCTTCCGCCAAAGCGGACGTCTTCACTTGAAAAGATGGGGATAAGCTTGCCTCGGCGCGAAACGCCGATACGGTATTCTTCTCTCTTGACGGGGCAAAAGTTGCAAGCCACGATCACCTCATCGCCCGAGCGCGCCATGCGGCGGAAGACGACCACGCTTTGGTCGCTGTCGTCGGCAACGGTGAGAGAAAAACCGTCGGGAGAGGTGTCAAGCTCGTAGAGCGCAGGAGTTTCAAGATAGAGCTTGCCGAGCGCCGAGAAGAGGGCGCTGATGCCGTTGTGCTTCTCATAGCTCTTTAAAAACCAATCCAGCTCGCGGTTTTCGTTCCACTCCGCAAACTGCGCAAAGTCGTTGCCCATGAAGTTCATCTTCTTGCCGGGAAAGGCAAACATATAAGCGTAAAGGGCGCGCAGATTTGCAAATTTTTGATCGTATTCGCCTGACATTTTGCCGATCATAGATCCCTTGAGATGGACCACCTCATCGTGCGAGAGGGGAAGCACGTAGTTTTCCGTCAAGGCATAATGGAAGGGGAAAAGGAGCGTGCCGTGGTGATGCTTGCGGAAGAGGGGGTCGGTCGACATATAGTTCAGCGTATCGTGCATCCAACCCATATTCCACTTGAAATTGAAGCCAAGACCGCCCGCATAGGAGGGCTTCGTAACGCCGGGAAATGCGGTCGACTCCTCGGCGATCATGAGCGCCGAGGGACAAACGGAGAAGGCGGCGTGATTCATCGCCTTTAAAAATTCGATCGCGTCAAGATTGTGGTTGCCACCAAAACGGTTGGGGTGCCATTCACGCCCCGCTCTGCCGTAGTCAAGATATAGCATGCTTGCCACCGCATCGGCGCGAATGCCGTCCACGTGATATTCCTTTAACCAGAAGCAAACGCTTGAAATGAGAAAAACGCGCACCTCGTTGCGGCTGTAATTAAAGATGCGTGTGCCCCAATCCGGATGCTCGTTCATCACGGGGTCGGGGGACTCATAGCAAAAGCTTCCGTCAAAGGTGGCAAGTCCGCAGGCATCCTTGGGGAAATGCGCACCCACCCAGTCAAGGATGACACCGATCCCGTTTTCATGGCATTTGTTGATAAAATACATGAAATCGTGCGGTGTGCCGTAACGGGAGGTGGGAGCGTAATATCCCGTCACCTGATAGCCCCAGGAGGGGTCATAAGGGTGCTCTGTGATGGGGAGCAGCTCAACGTGGGTATAGTGCATCCCGAGGAGATAGGGAATCAGCTCATCGGCAAGCTCACGGTAGGAAAGAAAGCTTCCGTCGCCGTGCCGCCGCCAAGAGCCAAGATGAATTTCGTAAATGTTGATGGGGGAGGAAAAGTGGTCCTTTTTCTCCCTTTCGGCAAGATACTCGCTGTCCGTCCAGGCAAAGCCGTCGATCGGAAAGACCTTGCTTGCCGTGTCGGGACGGGTGGCGGTGTGTGTGGCGTACGGGTCACTCTTTTCGATTTCCGTGCCATCGCTGCAGGTGATACGGTATTTGTAGCAGTCAAAGAGAGAAACGCCTGTGTGGATGCCTTCCCAAACACCGTTTCCGATATGAAACATTGTGCCCTGTGACGGATCCCAGCCGTTAAAATCGCCAACGACCGAAACGGCGCGTGCGTTCGGTGCCCAAACGCGGAAGGAGGTGATGCCGTCCCCCTCGTCATGCGCGCCGAGCAGCTGATATGCGTCTGTCATATATCCGGATGCGTGCTTCGAAAGCAGGGCGCTTCGCTCTTCTTGATGCATACGGTTTCCTCCGACTTGTACAAAAACTTAACTATACTATTACTATTTCACTTAATACAATAATTATACCACGGGCTTTGTACAAAATCAAGAGGCAGAATTGGAAAATTCTTCATAAAATTTTGTTTTTTTTAACAATTTTAAAGATTTTTTCGGTCGTTTCGACAAAAAGACGAAGAATCGTTATCGAAAAATTGCACAAAATGCTCATCTGTGGGCGTCATGCGGAAAGAAAAAGCCTCGGCACCTTAAAAAAAGTGCCGAGAAAAGAAGTGTGTGGGTCAGCTTTTGCTCTTTTGCTCCCGTCTTCGGTAATCGGAGGGCAGTATACCGTGGTGCCTTTTAAAGGTAGCATAAAAATTGCTAAGAGAATCGTAGCCCGAAAGCTCCGCAACCTTACTCACAGAGAAGTCCGTGTTGGAAAGATAAGCGGCGGCGATGAGCATTCTCTTTTTGGTCAAAAGCCCGTGCAGGGTATCATGATAATACTCCGATACGACACGGTTGAGAGAGCGTTCGCTGATATAAAAGCGCTCTGCAAGCTCGGAAAGCTTGATATCGTACATATAGCAAGAGGAAATCAGATAGTCGATCTTGCGAATGATATCAGTTTTTGAAAGCATCGGCTTTTCCGTTTGCTCTCTTTGCAAAAGAAGCTCAAGAATTTTGCAAAAATCAAGAAACGCCGTTTTTAAAAGCCCGTTTTCGAGAGCACCCTCAAAGCTTGTGAAAATGCTTTCAAAAAGAGGAAGGTTTAGCTCCTCTGCCCGAATTACGAGAGGCGATGCGAGCGTTCCCAAAAAAGAGGTGAGTGCGGCAAAGAAATTTCTTGACGATCCGAGAAGGTTATCATAAAAGGTAAAGGCCAAGACAAATGGGAAGCTGTCACGGGCACTTTGCGGTTGTGCGAAGTAGGTGTAGTGCTCACAAAAGGGCGGCACAATGCAGATGTCTCCCTTTTTGAAGAGGATCGGCTCTTTGTCCTTGATCTGAATGCAAAAGCCTTCCGTTCTCACATAGAAAAACTCATAGCTTGGGTGTGTGTGGAAGAGCCTTGTGATGTATTCTCCCATGGGGATCTCATTCAAGCGATGGTTGACGGAAAGCTCAAGAGAAACGTTCTCGTAACTGCCGCTGATGTCTACGTAAAACTTGACGAGATCGCTTGTGTCGGTCTGCTTCATCATTGCACCTCCTTTGTAACGGTATTTGCAGGATCAATACCATTATAATCTTTTTTGGGAAGGCTGTCAATAACCTTTATAAAAGGGTGCGTGCCACAGGCACGCACCCGAAAAATTATTTTGCAAGCGTTGCAATGCGCAGATAGTCAACCTCTCCTACCGCGTTGTAGTTACTGTTTGCACCGCCATACGAGCAGCCAAACAGCTCGGTGAAGGAAAAGCCACTGTCGATGCTCGTCTTTTGGAACATAAGCGTGCCGTCCATGTAGGCGTAAAGGACGCCTTCAAAATACATGAATTCAAGCAGATGCTCCTCGGTGTAGTCAAAGACAGTTTGGTCAAGCGCCTGCGAGTAGTAGTTAAAGTTGCTCGTCGTGGGGCAGAATGCCATAGCGTAGCCGTTGAAGGGCGACATGGTGAGGTTCAAATAATAGATACCCGAATTGTTGCCCGAGGGGGAGCCAAGGATGCGCTTTGAGCCCTGCGAGCTTGCATCTAACGTAAACTTTGCCTTGAGGGATACCTTGAAGTTTTCGTTCGCCGCAAACTCGATGGGGGTGTCAAAGGTGTAAGCCGTTCTTCCGCCAAGGATGATCTTGCCGTTCGAATATGTGGGGGCAACGTTGTGCACCGCCATCTGCGTGAGGGTTGCGCCGCCCACCGAATCGGTGACGTTTCCGTCAAACTCCCATGCATTTTGTGTTTTCCAAAGAGTGGAAACGATTGCCTCTTCTGCGGTCGTGGGATAGGTGGAGGCAGGTGGCTCCTCGTCCTCCCCTGTATCCGCATCTGCATCAACGTCCCACACGGGTGCCTCGTTCACAACGTACTCGGAGAGCTTAGCTACCGCGATATAGTCGATGGAGCCGACGGTATTATAGGCAATGGAATTATCATAGGTGCAGCCGAGAAATTCGGTAAAGCTGAAGTCGTCGCCGTTGGCAGCGGCACGCGTGCACATCAGATTGCCGTCCATATAGACGTAGAGATAGCCCTCAAACTGAAGGAACTCCAGCGTATGCTCCGCACTTGTGATATCGTGCTTTGTCTTGTCGGGCTTCAGCACGTAGCTGTTCCATGCGCTTGTGATGGGGGAGAAGGAGAGAGAATAGCCGTTTCCGTAATCGGAGCTTTGCAGATTGATGTAGCATATGCCCGAATTGACGCCCGATGCCGAGCCGAAGATGCGCTTGACGCCGTAGCCCGTCGCGGGACTCATATCAAACTGTCCCTTGACCACGATCTTAAAGTTATCCTTGGCGGAGAGCTTGATGGCAGAGGAGAGGGAATATTCTGTATGACCGTCGAGGATCACCCTGCCATCCAAGAAGGTGGGTGTTGTATTATGAACGTCATCCGGCGTAGCGGTGAGTCCGCCGATCGAATCGTACACGCTGTCTGTGAAGTCGAAGCGGTGGAGAAGCTCGTAATTCTCGGATGCGCGTGCCTCGTCTGCCGTTTTGGGGGGCGTAGGATCCAGGTCGCGATCCGTATCAAATACGGCAGGAGTGTCGGACTTGTATTCGGAGAGCTTTGCAATGGCGATATAATCGACCGTACCCACCGTGCTGTATGCCGTGCCCGCATAGGAGCAACCGAGGAAGTCGGTGAAGATATAGTCGCCTGTGCTCGCTGCCGTTCTTTGCGCGGCAAGCGTACCGTCAATGTAAAGATAAATGTAGCCGTTAAACTGCATAAATTCCAGCACGTGCTCGCCGCTTGTAACGTCGTGCGTTGATTTGTCGGGATAAAGCACGTAGCTGTTCCATGCCGTCGTCCTCGGCGAGAGGGCGAAGGAATAGCCCTTGTAGGTGGTGTCGTTGATGTTGATGTAGTTGACACCCGAATTGACGCCCGACGCCGAGCCGAAGATGCGACGCACGCCTGCGCCCGTTGCCGTGCCGAAGTCAAGCGTTCCCTTGACCACTACCTTGAAGTTGTCGGTGGCAGAAAGCTCAATGGGGGTATCAAAGACGTAGGAGGTGTTGCCGCCAAGGACGATCTTACCGTCCTCCGTGTAGGTGGGTGCCGTCATGTGGTTTGCCGCTTGCGTGACGGTTGCACCGCCGACATCGTCGATCACGTTGCCGTTAAAGCTCCATCTGTGGACGATTTCCCAGTTGTCTGCCGCAATAGCATCATCTGCTGTTTCGGGCAGAGGTGCGAGGTCGCGGTCAACGTCATAAACGGGTGCTGTGGAAAGCGGTGTGTCCGAAAATTCTGCAATGGCAATATAGTCGATCTCACCTACGGTGTTATAGGCAGTTCCGCTTGCTACGTAGGAGCAGCCGAGGAAGTCGGAGAAGATGAAATCCCCGTCGTTGATGGCAGCTCTCTTGCACATCAAAACGCCGTCCATGTAGATATAGAGATAACGGTTGTACTGCATGAAGGAAAGCGTGTGCTCCTCGGTCATATCAAACTGCGCCTTGTCGGGGAAGAGCACATAGCTGTTCCAAACGCTCGTTTTGGGAGAGAAGGCGACGGAGTAGCCGTTTCCGTATTGCGCCGTGTTGATATTGATGTAATTTACGCCCGAGTTGACGCCGCTTGCCGAACCGAAGATGCGCTTAACACCCGATCCCGTGGAGGCATCAAAATCAAATTTTCCTTTTACCACGACCTTAAAATTATCGGTGGATTTGAATTCGATGGGGTCATCGATGGTGTAGACGGTGTTGCCGTCAAGGACGATTCTGCCGTTCACAAAGCTCGGCACTTTGGCGTGTGTTGCTACGGGTGTAACGGTCACACCTCCCACGTCGTCGGTGACGCTGTCGGTAAAGCTCCAGCGATTGACCAGCTTCCAACGGTTTTCCGTGTTGACAGCCTCATCCGCAGAGAGATTTAACTCGTTCGGGACACTCTTATCCCCAAAGACAAGCTCCATATGCGATACGGTGATGTCGGTGCGATCCGAAGCAATCGAAATGGACTGTGTTCTTTGTTTGGCGACGTGTGCGGGAAGCAGATAGCAATACTGATTTGCCGCGCCTGCGTAGAAGGTTGCATATTCCGTTTCTCCGTAGAAGGGCAGCTTGTAGCCGTTGGCTGTGACGGTCAGGTCGTCTGCCGTCAGTGCGGCGTTAACTCCAATGACAAGGTACACAAGCTCATCCGCCTTTACGGGACCTGTCATAAGATCGATCTGTAAGCCGTTTGCTTTGGCGGGCAAGGGCTTGTACTGTGTATATCCCGCAGGTGTGACGTCCTGATATGCCACGATGCTTCGGCGGGACACGCCTGCGAGGGCCTTGAGCGAGCCTGCCGTATTGTACAGCTTGGTGTGCTTTTCGGGGATGCTGTAGGGATTGGAAAAGAAATTGTAAAGATTGATCTTATCGGAGCCTTGTGCAAGATATGCGGCGGCATAGCCTGCAGCGGTTTCGTAATCGGTCGTTTTGCCCCATGTCAGATCGGTCACGGTGGCATGGATCTCCATGTTGGGGAATGCGGCGTTCCATTCTGCAATGGGCATGTCGCTGTCGTTGGATGCCCAACGGGGCGCAACGCCGAAGATATCGCAAAGCCCTTCCGCGTAGTAGGTGCGTGCGTCAAAGCCGAAAACGAGATTTTGCTCGATGTCGCGCATCAGCTTGATCTTGATCTTAATATCATGACCCCATTTTGCTTCTGCCGTCTTTACAAGATCGTTTACATCGCGAATAAAGTCGTTCATGATCTCTACGTGTTCGTTGCTTCCCAAATAATCAAGATAGGGGAAGCAGAACCACTCACGGGAGAAGTCTAACTCAAGGCCGTCCGTATCGTAGCGCATGATCTGCTCCTCAATGTAGGCGAGCATGCGTGCGCGCACCTCTTCCACCGCATAGTTGTAGCAGATCTTTTGGTGACCGTAGGAGTCACCGATCATCCAACCGTTTGCCTTGGCCTCGTAATGCTCCGAGCCGCGGACCCAAACCGCTTGGTCGTCGGGATTGTGACAGTCGTTCATGCGGACGGTAAGCCAGGAGTTGATTCCCGCCTCTCGGCAGGCGGCAAACCATACGGCGTGCGGGTCGATGTTATGAACCTCATAGAGCTGGTAGTAGTGATTCATGAGATCCTTGTAATCTACCGCTACCCCGTTTTCTTCGGTGCGATAATAGGTATCAATGACATCCGACCATGCGTCGGAGGGTGTCATTGAGGTCTGACAGAAGACGTCAAAGGCAAGATCGGTGATCTGTGTGTCCTTGTACTGCGTGACAAAGGCCTTCAATTCCTCCTCCGTCACAGAACCGTCCTTGACCACGGCTTGGAGGAAGGGGAAGGTGACGGTGTTGATATCCACGTTTAAGAAGATACCGTTTTCGTTCTTTTTTCCGCCTGCCTGCTCAAAGGCAGTGAGTAGGGATGTGAGCCATCCCTTTTCTGTATTTGTAAGCGAACCTTCACCCTTGGTGTAAAGGTCGTCAACGGCGTCCATGACACCCGATACTGTCGCAGGGTCAAAGCCGCCGTATACGGTGAAGGTGTGACCGCTCTTTGTTGTGACGTCTGCATACAGGGCAGCGGCAAACTCAGGGTTCTTTGCGTACGTGACCTGAGAAAAGCTTTTCAGCGACGCAGCAAGAATATAGTCGGTTTCTGTTGCCTGGTAATATCCGGTAATGGGGACGTCTACATAGCCGCCGCTTGCAGGATCAAGGGCTGAAAGAGCCTCCTTGGTGAAGCTGCCCGCGAGGTAAACGTAGGTTGCAGGCGTGATCATCATGCCGAGGTTTACGTTGCCAAGGGAGGCAAGCGTTGCATAATCCTCGCGCGAGAGGGTCGCCGTAAAGCGCATGGCAAGGTCGGACGCAGAGGATGCGTCGGTATATTTTGCAAGGCGCACGGAAACACCGCGGTTGGTCTTAGGAGGATTTATGGTGATGGGGGTCAGCTCGGTGTCGCCCGTCAACGTCATGCGATCACCGACGGCAACCGTTGCATTGCCGTATTTCCATCCAACGACCGTTTTTCCGTCGATGACGGTGGACGGCGGTGCCGTTGTTTCGGCAGGGACCTCATAAGAGCTTCCGTTGTAGGTGAGTGTGTAGGTCGCTTCCTCTGCCGCACTTGCCTTAACGGTTGCGGCTTGTGCCACGGTAGGTAAGAGGAGAAGGAGGGCGAGCAAAAGGGAAATGATTTTTTTCATTGTGCGTATCCTTTCGTTCTTCTTAGGTGTTGGGGTGGGAGAGGTTAAAGTCAAATTCAATATAAGAAACGGAGAGAGAAGGATCCTCGGCGGTCAAGGAAAGGGTCAGAGAGCGCTCTGCTTTTATACCGTCGGGGAGGGTAAAGAGATACAGCTCCTTTACCGCTTCCTTTCCCAAAATGCGGTTTTTGCCGTCGGCATACGCACGTCCAAGGTTGGTTTCGCCCAAAAGGGATGCTTTTGCACCGTCTATCGTAACGGTGAGCTCCTCTGCGCTTATCCTGCGATCAAAGCCTAAAACAAGCAAGACGTCTTCTCGCTTTTCTACGGGACCTGTCGGCACGGAAAGCGCAAAACCGTCTGCCTTTTCGGGAAGCGGACACCAGCCCGCATCTCCGATGGGGACGATGTCCTGATAGGTCACGACGGTGCGACGCGGTACATATGCAAGGGAGTCCCGGGAGCCGCAGCTATGGTAAAGGCGCGTGTTTTGCGCCGAGGGCGCGAAGGAATTTGAGAAAAAGTTGTAAAGACAGATCTTGTCAGCCCCCATGGAGAGATATGCGGCTGCATAGCCTGCGGCGGCTTCGTAGTCGGTGGGCTGCAAAAGAGTAAGATCGGTGATGCCCGCATATACCTCAATGTTGGGGTACCGCGCTTTGAAAAGTGAAATGGGCATATCGCTATCATTGGATGCCCAACGCGGTGTGACACCGATGCTGTGAAGAAGTCCTCGCGCGCAGATCTCGTCGAGATCAAAGCCAAGCCGCTTGTTTTGCAAACGGTCACGCATGACGCGCATATGAAGATGCCACGGATGCCCCCATTTTTCTTCGGCACGGTGCAAAATATCGCGCACGCGAGCGATAAAATCCGTCATGATGGGGGATGGGGAGGGGTTTTTAAGAATGTCAAAGCAGAACCACTCACGGGAAAAATCAAGGACAAGCCCGTCTGCATCGTAGCGCATGACCTGCTCTTCGGTATAAGAGAGCATGCGTTCGCGGAACTCTTCGTTTGCATAGTCAAAGCAATGACGGTGATATCCGTAGGCATTCCCGATCTTCCATCCCTTCTCGTCTGCCTCGTAAAACTCCTTTCCGCGGATCCAAACGGCTTTGTCGTCGGGGCAGTGACAGTCGTTCATACGCAGGGAGAGCCAGGGCGTGATGCCCTTTTCACGGCATCGCCTTAGCCATACCGCATGCACGTCGATCTTTTCAAGCTCGTAAAGCCGATGGTAATGCGCGAGAAGCTTTTTGTAATCCACGGCAATGCCGTTTTCTGAAGTGCGGTGGTAGGAGTCAAGCACGTCTGACCAAACATCCGACGGTGTCATGGAGATCTGGCAAAAAACATCAAAGGCAAGATCGGTGACCTGCGTTTCTGCGTACTGGTCCACAAAAGCATGGAGGTCGCCTTCGGTGATTTCTGCCTTTGTGCATATCTGCTCCAAGAACGGAAAAGTTACGGTATTGATGTCAACGGTGAGAAAAATCCCTTTCAAGCGACCGCCCCCTTTGTTTGCACTATATAACATAATTTTAACATTTTAATGAAGCGGTTGACAATACGAAATATGGCGTTTTTTGAAAATATTGCGGAAAAAAGAAAAAGTGAGTGCTTCGATTTCATGTATGCCTTGGGGGTAAAAAAAGAAATTCTCTTTTTTTTGTTTTTCGGTTGACAATTTCAGTTTTTCGTGGTATAATACCTCTGTTTCACGGTGGGGTATCGCCAAGCGGTAAGGCACAGGACTTTGACTCCTGCATTCGCTGGTCCGAATCCAGCTACCCCAGCCAGCAAGCAGCCACCCTTCGGGGTGGCTGTTTTGCTTGCTGGCTGGGGTAGCTGTCCGAATCGAAGCAGTCGCCGAAGGCGAGCTGGTTCGATTACCCCGCCCGAAGATCGGGGAGCTTGCTCACCAGGCGCAGGGCGCGGGCAACTTCGAGCGAAGCGAGAGCCTCCGGCGCCAGCAAGCAGCCACCCTTCGGGGTGGCTGTTTTGCTTGCTGGCTGGGGTAGCTGACCGAATCGAAGCAGTCGCCGAAGGCGAGCTGGTTCGATTCTTCGCCGCAGAGCACCCGTCGCTTGCGAACGGGGGGCAAGGCGAAAGAACTTCGAGCGAAGCGAGAGCCTCCAGCGCCAGCAAGCAGCCACCCTTCGGGGTGGCTGTTTTGCTTGCGGGGGTAACCACTTTTTGAACACTTTCAAAAAGGAGTTGCCCTTTGCTATGTTTTTAAATAGCAAAAAGAGAGCATCTATTTCTCCGCCAAGA
>SVTN01000022.1 GCA_015063765.1 Oscillospiraceae bacterium
GAGATGATCTATGCGCTTGACAAGGTAGCACCCGGTACAGCCAATGACGATACCCTGCTCTACGGCGTTGAAGTCAAGTTCTACAACATGGAGGTAGAGGTGGACGAAAACCTCGAATCCTGCCGAAAGGGACTTTACGTGATCGGTGACGGAAGCGGAATCACGCATTCTCTCTCCCATGCTTCCGCGAGCGGTATTCATGTCGCGCGAAAGATCACATCTTAATGAAAAACGCCCCCGTTTATAGGGGCGTTTTTTGTTTTGATATTCAATATGACGCGACAGAATCCTGCGTGATGGTAATATCGATGGTCATATTGGTGCCGCCGCGGATGAGAGCGATCGTTACGGTATCCCCCACACGCGCATCAAGCATTCTTTCGATGATTTGATGCTGTCGCGTAATTTGGGTGGTTTTACCATCTAGGGTGATGCTGACGAGCACGTCTTCCTTTTGAAGGACACCGCTTGCCAAGGAATCGGCGGCAACCTCATACACCGAAACGGTTTCTTTGAGGGTGATCTTTCCACTTTGAGGATCATAAAGCGCCCGAGAATCCGATGAAGTCACCGTAAGCCCTAACATCGCTCTTTGCACGCTCGTTTCATCTTTTCCATAGCAATGATCGATGATGTTTTCCGTAATAGCGACTGCAACGTTCGAGGGGATGGCGTAACCGATATTTTCCACGCCGTCGTCGATGATCTTTGCATTGACGATGCCGATCAGGGTGCCGTTTTCGTCATAAAGACCGCCGCCGCTGTTGCCCGAGTTGATGGCGGTATCCACACGCATCACGCGGAAGGAGACTGCCGTTTTACCGTCCACGGCGAGCATGGTGAGGTGCTCCGAGTCAACGCTGACGATACCGAGAGAGGCGGAAATTCCATAGCCCTTCGCATTTCCGATGGCGATGGCGCTGTCACCGACAGAAACGGTGTCCGAATCGGAGATATCGGTCGCACAAGCGTCCGAGTCCTTTAAGATATCGCTATTCTCAATATGCAAAACGGCAATATCATAATACATCGAACCGCCGACATAGGTGGCTTTGATGGTTTTTTCCTCGATTTCCGATCCGTAAAGATACACCTCGATATCTTCGCTGATGCCGCTCTCACTGTTACTGCTTTCGTCATAGACCACGTGATAGTTGGTGATAACAAAGGCGTCGCCCGTATTCTTATCCATGCGGTAAATAACACCCGATCCCTTGAAGGAATACTCCTCGGTCGTCGTGCTACCGTAGCCCGGATACCATCCGCCCTGCTGAACGGTCGCCTCAAAATTGGCAACGATGCTGACCGCGCTTCGCAACCCCTTTGCCGTCGCTAAGGAAATAGCGCTTTCATCCGTCGTAATATGGATGTAGCCATCTCCGCCGCTCGCGCCGTTTTGACCGTTTTCTCCATTCGCTCCGTCCGCGCCGTCTTTACCGTCTTTACCGACGACGACACCCAAATTTTTCTCAGTGCCGTCACCAAAGGTAAGCACAAGCTCGCCGTTTTCGTTGATCTCCGCGTTTACAAGATCAGCGTTCCCGCCTTTGTCACAAGAGGACAGTGCCCCCAAGCAGCCAAAAAGCAAGCAAACGGAAAGAACTACAGAGCAGATTTTTGTCTTCATTTTTATTTTGTCCTTTTTTTATTTTTTCCCGATAGCTTTATCAATTCATATTTCTCGTCACACATTTCGGCAACATCGGGGGAATGGCTGACAAGGATCACGCACTTCCCTTGCGATGCAAGTCCGCGAAAGATCTCCATGATCTCCGTTTGGGTATCAATATCAAGGTTTCCCGTGGGCTCATCGGCGAGAATGATGTCTGGGTCATACGAAAGAGCTCTCGCGATCGCGACTCTCTGCTGCTGTCCGCCCGAGAGCTTCAAAACGCGGCGATTTGCTTCCTCTTCATCAAGTCCCACGCGTTCCAAAAGCTCTAAAGCCTTTTGCTTTTTGTCCTTGATCTTGGCACCCGAAACATCCATAGAAAGAATTACGTTTTCAAGGGCGGTGTATTTGGTGATGAGGTTAAAGCTTTGAAACACGACGCCGATATATTTTGAGCGGAAGGTATATTTGTCAATTTTAGCAATGCTTTTCCCTTCGTAGAAGATCTCCCCCTCGGTGGGAGAAGCAAGACCCGAAAGCAAGGAAAGCAGCGTTGTCTTTCCCGCACCGGACTTGCCGATAATGCAATACATTTTTCCTTTTTCAAATTCGTAGGAAACATCCTTTAAAACAGGTGTTTTATCATACGAAAAGCTGATGTTTTGAAGCGAAAGAACCGACATATTACTCCCTCCCCTCTTAATCTCTGTTCGCTAGGATCTTAAGCGGATCGTAGCGCATGATAAACAGGACAGATGCCGCACTCGCAACGAGCGTGAGCAAAAGTCCAACGCATAGCATTTGAAGCACCACAGTCAAATTCATCGCCGAATTGACTTCGGTGATATAGTCGACGGTACCGCCAATCATATTTCCAAAGGGATTTTTTCCTCCGCCTGCGTCGTTGGGGATATCCTCGGGGCGCTCACCCACATCTCCACCGAGAAAACCACCGCCCATATTTCCGGGACGGCCAAAGCTTTGATCCATTTGCATTTGTTGCTTTTCTTGGCTTTCGATCTGCCCTTCCAGCAGTGCGTTGGTCACGGGAACAGAGCTCACAGCCCCGATACCCGCGCCGATGAGGACGGCGAGCATGGTTACCGCGAGGATCTCACACACAAACTGCGTTGCAACCTTCCACTTTTTCATGCCCATGGCAGTCAGGACACCAACCTCATACTTGCGCTCACGAACATTAAAAATATTGAGGACGACGAGGATAATACCGCCGATGACCAGAATGACGAGTAAAAACCACCCTGCCATCGTGCTAAGCGTATGAAGGGGCGCTATGCTGTTTTCAAAGGCTGTAATGTCGGGGGATGACACCGTGTAAGCATCGTCAAGACCGAGCGTGCGCACCTCTTCTTCAAAGGCATAATAAGCATCCGCATCCGCGAATGTATAGGTTGCAGAAAGATTGCCCGACACCTTGGTATCAGAAGCGTTAGCCTCGGATGCGGAAAGAAGCGACTGCAAAGCGTTTGCGCTCATGTAGATCTGATTGGCTGGGTCTTGGCTCGCACCAAACATCGACATAGAGAAATCGTTGTTCTCTGCGCTGGTATAAATGCCCACAACCGTCAAGGAATAGCTTTCGCTCTCAAGAGAAGGGTTTGTAACGGTAACTGAGTCGCCGACGGCGAGGCTGTTATACATCGCCGCTTCTTCGGAGATCACACAGACGGCGTCGCTTGTCCCTTCTTCAAACATCGAGCCTTCCACGATTGAAGCATTGCCATCAACGAACGCGGTCATGGCGCTGTCACTGCTATATCCCACGACGGTGAAATCTCCCGATGCGGGTCCCTGTCCCATCCCGTTGGGTCTTGCAGGCATGCCGTTCCCCTCCGTCGAAGCTTCGGCACTTTCCTCTGTTTCATCACTGACAGGTAAAAATGCATCCGATCCGTTAAAGTAAGCGGTCAAGGTATAATAGAAGCCTTGCACGCTTTCTGCCTCGGAATATTTCTCGTATTCTTCCAAACTAAGAGAGGAAGCATTCCCCATCATGCCTGCAAACTGATCGCGGTCAAAGCCGCCTCCACCGCCTGCACCGGGTCTGCCGCCACCCATGTTTCCCATGGCGGCAGCGCGGTCATACTGAATTGTCGCAGTCACGACTAGTCCTTCGAGCGCCGATGCCTTTGCGCTTTCAGAAGCCTGTCGGATCGAAAGACCGATACAGGCAGATACAGCGATCACAAGCGCAATAATGCCGATCAAGATATTTCTACCCTTTGATCTGGAAATGCACCGAAAAGCATTTTTGATGATATACATAAACTTCCCTCCAAGGCTTTCTTTTCCTTCATTTTAGCACGGATCGCTAAAGATAGCCTAAAGACGGGAATGAATATTTTATGCCGGATTTATAAAACGATCTTAAACCCAATATGCGTACTGTCTTTTTTGTACGCTGTGATCTCTCCCTTATGCTTTTCGACGATTGCCTTTGCCATGGAAAGTCCAATGCCGTATCCGCCCGAAAAGGTTCTCGCCGGGTCTGCACGGTAAAAGCGGTCGAACAGGCGGTGGAGTTCAATTTGCTCTACCGCAGAATAGCTGTTTTCCACCGTCATAACGAGGTGCTTGCCTCCGGAGAGCGTAACGCTAATCTCACCGCCATTATCGCAGTATTTTACGGCGTTATCCATCAAAACACCCACAAGACGGCGCAAAAGCGCTTCATCTCCAAGATAAGTGACACCCTCATCAATGCTTGCTTGAAAGGTCAAGCCCTTGCTTTTGGCAAGCGACTTGAATTCGGAAACGATATCTCCAACAATGGCTCCCAAAGGAAGCATAGAGCTATGCATCGCATCCCCCTCCTCGTCCATACGAGAGAGTGCAACTAGCTGACCCACAAGCTCGGTCATTCTATGTCCTTCCGAGCGAATGTCGTCCAGCCACTCGTTGCTGCCGAGCTCGGCTTCGGCAATATCAAGATTGGCAAGGATCAAGGTCAGGGGCGTTTTTAGCTCGTGTCCCGCATCGGTGATAAACTGCTTTTGCTTTTGATAGCTTTCTGCGATCGGTCTGACCGCTCGGCGCGAAAACAAAAAGATAAGAACCAAAACAAGCGCGGCGCATCCGACAAGGACGATACCTGCGATCGTCATAGATTGCATCATAGCCGAACGGCTCATACTGCCGTCCACGAACACAACGCCCATACCGAGATCGGTGGAAAAGATCTTGTAACGGTAGCTCGATATCCAACCGCGCTCATCGCCGTCCGCCATCGCTTTTTCGGCGTACTCGATTGCCGTATCCTCGTCAATGGCGTAGATCGACTCGGTGAAAGTCTGCGCAACCTCACCATTTTTATCAAAGAAAACGGTAAAATGGCGCGTTGAAAAAGGCGTTTCCGGGGTGATAAAATCGAAGCCCGGCTCGTTTCGCGGCGGTTTTTTATCAGGTCTTATGCCCTCGTCGAGAATCCCCGGGAACCGCCCTCCTCCTTCGGAAACACGGTCCGCGAGCATATCCATGTTTCTGTTCATTGAGGATATGTTCCATGCAAGAATGACCCCAAACATCAAAGTAACGACGGCGAGAACCGAGGCGGTGCATATCAAAATGAATTTACGCTGGAGTCTGTAGATCATACCGTCGCCTCCAAAACATATCCGGCGTTGCGCACGAATTTAATAGCCACGGGTGCGCTAAGCACCTCAAGCTTTTTACGAATGTTGGAGATGTGCACCCATAAAACGCTGGTGTCTACACTTGTATCCCAGCCCCATATGTGCGTGATCAGCTGTTCCGCCGTAACAATGGCACCCGGATTTTGCATCAGCATCTCCATCACCTGAAATTCTTTGCCGCTGAGCGATTGGTTGTTTCCATCCACGACAAGCTCGTACGTAGAACGGTTCAAGGAAAGCGCACCAAAAGTGAGCATATCCGGGGTAAAATGATCCTTTCTGCGAAGCATTGCGCGAACACGTGCAAGAAGCTCCGCTGTGACAAAGGGCTTGGGAAGGTAATCGTCGGCGCCCGCATCAAGTCCTTCGATCCTTTGCTCGATCTCCGCTTTTGCCGTCAGAAAAAGCGCGGGGGTGGTGATGCCTGTGGCGCGGAGCTTTTTTAAAAGAGTCACGCCGTCCATACCGGGCATCATGATATCCAGCACAATACCGTCATATTCATCCGTAGATGCATAGTCAAAGGCATCCACGCCATTATCCACACCGTCCACGGCGTAGTGATTCATCTCGAATATATGCACAAGGCTTTTGAGCAGGCGCTTGTCATCCTCTGCAATCAAAATTCGCATACTTTTGACTCCTTTTGAGGTCTTTCCCCGTAAATTATATCATTTAATCGCAACGATATCAAGTTTTTATTGCAAAATTGATATCAACAATATGATATCACACTCCGCTAAAGAGGGGCTAAAGGTCAAAAAAGCCGAGAGGTTGTTCTCTCGGCTGAAGGGCGTTAAATAAAAAATTCGTCAGGCATATCGGTATAGCTTTCAAGCCCGAGGCGTGAGATGCAGGTGTGGCTTGTGCTTGTTACGATAAAGTGGTCAATGAACCCGATCTTGGCTTGGCGGAAGGCGCGGGAAAGCTCGGTGGTCATCGCGCTGTCTGCCGCGGACGGCACGGTAGTACCGCCGGGATGGTTGTGAGAAAGAGCAACATACGCCGCGCGGTGAGAATGGGCGATCTCGATCAGGTTGCGCACGACGTAGGATGCCGTATTGACCGAGCCTCTTGCGCAGATCACCGCATCAATGAGGCGCATTTCTTTATCAAACATGGCAAGCGCGATATTCTCTTCCGAATTCAGTCCGATGGCGTCAGAGAACATCTGACCGATCGCCTTTGCGTTTGCATAGCACAGCCGTTCGTTGCGCACGCGGGAAAGCCCTGCACGCGAGTGCACCTCAAAGAGGATCTTCAAATACAAGACCTCGGCGCTTGCATCCTCATTCTCCGAAACTAAAGTTTCATAAGGGAGCGACAGAACGTTTGAAAGTGTTCCGTACTTCTTTAACAGGCGATCCGCCAAGGCTCTTCCCTTTTCCTCGCTCGTCACAAAGGATAGAATGTCTACTAGGCGATCTGCGGAGGCTGTAAGAAACGGCGGTGTCTTCTCCACATCCGCTTCAATGAAGAAGGGGGAAGGCATTTGAAACTGACGGTCACCCGTCAGGAAAAAGAGCGAGCTATACTGGGTGTCGGTAAACAGCAAATAATCTCTGACATGGATACCGACGGTGGAAAGCTCTTCTCTTAACTGATGCATTCCCTGCATAACGATGTTTTCGGGGAAAGGAATACCTACTCCCTTATAGTCCACAAGCACCACCGAAGAAGCGCGGTACGCAAAGGAGAGGAAAATCAGCTCATCTGTGCTCGTGCATGTCAAGCTCTTTCCTTCCCCAAGGGGATGGATGCATATGATCTCGTCGCAATTGTTTAAAAAGGCGATCAAGGAGCTTTCCTTTTTCCCTTTGTCAAGATACGGATAAATGCGCCTTGCAAGAGTGCGGTTGTCGGGGCACATGTCCGAATGCGGCTCTTCCTTTGCTACATAGTTGAGAAACGGAAGAAGGGAGCGCAAAAAGGCAGCAGTCCTAGAACCGATGCCCGGAACGCGGCAAAGCGCTTCTTCACTTGCGGTTAATACGTGATACAAGGAGCCTAAGGTATCGTCAAGCGCGTGGGCTTGCAGCTTTGTATCTCTGCGCGGAATCGCGTAGAAAAGCAAAAGCTCAAGCACCTCATAATCGGCGAAGGCAGAAAGTCCCTCGCGCAAAAATCTTGCACGGACGCGCTCTCTGTGTCCGTGTCGAAAATTCTTTTCGGTTGGCATACGGCGGTCTCTTTCCGATGGCGTTATTTCTGCGGCGGGCGCAAGCGAAGCATGTGGATGGGGTACCCTTGAGAAGAAAAGTTCTTCTCGTACTCCGTCATCACGTTATCCTCCGCATAGGGCGAGTGATGCAAATCGCGCGTGACTACCTCGGGGGTCAGTCCAAGAGCGTCAATTTCTGAAAGAGTAAAATCGAAAAGTCCCACATTGTCGGTCTTAAACTGCAAAATTCCCGTCGGCTTCAAGAGAGTAAAATACTTTTCGAGAAAGGCGCGGTGTGTCAACCGTCGTTCGGTATGCCGCGCTTTGGGCCAAGGATCGCTGAAATTCAAGTAAAGATAGTCCACGGAAGCAGGCGCAAACCACTCGTCTAACTCGCGGGCGTTTGCAATGATAAAGCGCAAATTGTCCGTGGGACGCGCATCGGCACACGCCGACGCCTTTTCAAGAGCGCAGATCATTACATTTTCATACTTCTCCATCGCGTAGAAGGCGCGATCGGGATGTTTTTCTGCCATATCACAGGCAAATCCGCCCTTGCCGCATCCGATCTCAAGACAAAGAGGGGCGTCGGCAAGGTGATGGGTGGGGGCTAAGATGGGTGTTTCGGGCTTTTCGCACAGAAGGGCGGCACATGCCTGTATGCGCTCTTCTCCGTGCTTCTTTTTTCTCATTCTCATAGGGGTCAAAAATCTCTTTCTTTATGAATTACTGTCATAGTTTATCACAAAACGCGCGTTTTGGCAAGCCCTTTACGCAAAAATCAGACGCGTTCGGGAGAAAGTGCTGTGCTTTCGTGCAAAAGCTCAAACCAGAAAGTGCTTCCCTCACCGAGAGTGCTGTTAACGCCGTACCGTGCACCGTGGAGCTCTAAGATCTCTCGCACGATGGAAAGACCGAGCCCGCTGCCCGCAACACTCCGTCGGTGATTGCCCTCACCGCGGTAATATCTTTGCCAAACGTTATCCAAATTTTCGGGAGCAATGCCGATGCCGTGGTCAATGACCTCAAGGCGGACGACATGATCTCTTGCAGCAATGCAAACGCGAACGGTGCGGCTATCCTCCGAATAATTGATGGCATTGTTCAAAAGATTGCAAAGCACCTGCAGGATCTTTGTTTTGTCCGCGGTGACGTGGCAATCCCCCCTCGCCTCAAATTCAAAGACAAAGCCGCTGTTCTCCTTCAGGCGGCGGTAGCGCTCCACCGTTTCCTCGGCGAGGCGTGCCAGATCAAAGGTTTCGTCCCGTCTTTTGGCGTCGTCGCCTTGAATGCGGGATATCTCAAGGAGATCGTTGACAAGCAGAGAGAGTCGGGTCGCCTCATCGATGATCACTTGGATGTTTTCGGGCGTGTTTTCACCCTCAATGTCACGCATCACCTCGGCATAACCGACGATCATAGTAAGGGGGGTGCGCAGATCGTGGGATATGTTGGCGATCAGCTCCTTTTGCAGACGGTCGATCTTTGAAAGCTCGTCCGTCGTCTGGTTGAGGATCTCCGACAGTTCCTCGATCTCTCGATAGCTTTTTTCGGTAAAGTCGAGCGCAAGCTCTCCTTTTGACATTTTACGCGCCTTGGTGCTGATTCGCTCGATCGGACGCGCGATATGGCGCGCAAGCAGGAAGGAGATCCCCGCCGCGATCGCAAGCAAAATAAGCGAAACCAAGGACAGCTGATTCTGCATCAATACGAAGAATGCTGTCAAGGGCAAGCCTGCTGTATCAAGAAGAATAAAATAGGTCACGCCCGACGGTGCCTGTGTCACAAAGGCAGTCAGAAGGCGCACCTCCTTTTGGGTGGCAGAAAAACGATTTTCCTGCAAAGCATCCTCTAAGCGCTCTTGGAACACGCTGCCGCCCTCTACCGTCTTTTCGTACAGCTCTACGATGTCTTGGGTGTCAAAAAGATGCGCTACGCCGTCCTTTTCCTGCGATTCGGCATAAAGGGTCAGCACATCTCCATCCACACGGTATATCGCCATTGCCGTGTCTGCATTTTCGGCAAGCGATACGGCGATCTCATCAAAATTTTCTCGGGGCGCCTCGTAGGCGATCTCATAGATCAGCGTCTGCATTCTGCTTTTTACCGTCCAGCTGTAGACGGTATTCAAGAGCAGGAAGTACAAGACCCATAGAAGGATCATGATCACGACGGTCATCGATGTGAATGACACAAACAAAGACCATTTGATCGCAGGAGCTTTACGATTACGGCGCGTCAAAGCGATATCCCACCCCTCGAAGCGTGACGATGCATTCGGCAAAACGCCCGATGCTCTTTCTTAACAGCTTGATGTGCGTGTCAAGCGTACGGTCACTGCCATAGAAGTCGTATCCCCATACATCGGAGATCAGTTTTTCGCGCGAGAGTGCAATATTTCGGTTTCGAACGAAATAAAAGAGCAGGTCGTATTCCTTGGGAGAAAGCGGAAGCTCCTCGCCGTCGATCGTCACGATGCGCGCGGTAAAGTCGACGGACAGCCCGTTGTATGTATAAATGTCGCTGACCTTCTCTGCCTTAGGCGCAGATGCACCGCCCATATTGACGCGGCGAAGCACAGCATCCACACGAAGCATCAGCTCACGGGGCGAGAAGGGCTTGACGATGTAATCGTCCGCACCGAACTCAAAACCGTTGATCTTATCGTACTCTTCCCCTCTTGCGCTGAGCAAAAGGATCGGCACGCTCGACGTCTTGCGGATCTCACGGCAAGCGGAAAAGCCGTCAAGCTCGGGCATCATGATATCCATGATCACGCAGTCGTAGCTTTCCTTGCGGCAAAGAAGAACCGCCTCCATGCCGTCCTTAGCTTCTGCCACTTCATATCCTGCAAATTCTGCGTATTTTCGCACTATTTTGCGGATAGCCTCTTCATCGTCTACAATTAAGATTTTCATATCAAAAGTACCTCATTATCTAAAGCTTTTAAGAAAGCCCGATCGGGATCGGGCTTTCCGTTATTTATGCACGCTATGTGCTTTAATGACCACCTCATAATAGCCGTTAGAACCAACCAGCCCTGCCTTGACGGTATCACCGTCCTTGAGGTTCACAAGCAGACTTCGATAATCCGCCAGTGAAGTGATCCGCGTTTGTGTTCCTCCCACAGGCTGTAAAGTTAAAAGAATATCGTTTGCACCAATGGCGTTTTCAATCTCGTCTGAATAATCGTACGACATGACAATCATTCCCGCATACAACGGATTGGCTGTGCTACCTGTAAAGCGGAACCCAAGATCGACCCGTCCTGAAACATATCCCTTTTCGCAGAGCTCGGTGACGATTTTTACTGCATGATCGGCGGGGATGGCAAAGCCGATTCCCTCCACCGCGGTCGCTACACTTTTGGCATTGACGATACCGACGAGATTGCCGTTGAGGTCAAAAAGTCCGCCGCCCGAATTGCCGGGGTTGATGGCGGCATCGATCTGCAGCAAATTCATGGGCACGCTTTCCACGGTGATGGTGCGCTCTACGCCGCTGATGATGCCGCGGGATACGGAGCCGCCGAGCGAGCCAAGCGGATTGCCAATGGCAACGATGCTCTGCCCCAAGGCAACATCGCTTTCTGCCCAGATCGCCTTGGTGAGTCCCGTCTTTTCAATGCGCAGAACCGCAAGATCCGACTGCCAGTCGGTACCGATCACCTCAGCGGTATATTCCTTTCCATCCACCGTGCGCACGGTGATGACGGTAAAGTTGCCTTCAATGACGTGGTTATTGGTGACGATATAGCTACCGGTGCCGCTCTCGTCCTCGCCGATAATGACACCGCTTCCTGCACCGCTGACGGTGCTGATGGCATTGCTATAGGGGGTCGTGATGATCTCTACGACACTCGCCGCGCACTTTTCGACAACCGAAAGCACAGATCCATCCAAGGACGCCGCGCTCGCATCGGTCGTTTGCATGATGACGTTATTCTTTGCACCGCCACCTTCGGTGTTTCCGCTTGAGGTGGTGGGTGGCAGAGGATCGGGCTTGGTTAGATTTCGACCGATCATCATACCGCCAAAGCCGCAAAGCAAGGAAAACAAAATTGCCACGACCAGGATAACGGCAGTCTTACCGCCTTTATTTCGTTTCGGGGGGATGGGGTCGTCAAAATTGATCTTCGGTCCGTAATCGCTCGAAGAGCTGCCGTTTCCTTCATCGCTCCCGCCTTGATCTCTATTATAAAAATCTTCGCTCATGTTCAGCGTCCTTTCAAAGCTCTTGAAATTGGTTCACTTACAGTATATCCGTAAAATGTGAAGATAAGATGATAACTGAAAGTTTTTTGCTTGAACGCTATCAATTCGCATCCAAATAATTTTGTAAAATGATCTGCGCCGAAAGGGTATCCACCACTTCCTTGCGCTTTTTTCCCTTTGTATCGGTGAGATTTAGAAAATTATGTGCTTCCACGGTGGAAAGTCTTTCGTCGTAGAAGACGTAAGGAATATCGGTATATTCGGCGAGGAGTGATGCAAAGGCGCGTACCGCTTCGGCACGGAAGCCCTCGCTTCCGTCCATGTTTTTGGGGAGTCCGATGACGATCCGCACGGCGTTCTGCTTCTTCGCTTCCTCAGCAACTGCGATCGCCGTATTGCGCATACCGCCGGGGCGAATGGTACCGATTCCCGACGAGAGAAAGCCGAGTATATCGGAAACGGCAAGGCCTGTGCGTACGTCGCCGTAATCCACCCCAAGTATTTTTCCACCTGCTGCTTCTTTCATGTATTTTTTCCTTTCGGTTCTTGACTTTTTTTAGAAAATGCGATAATATGTTTTCGTGAGGTATTATGATGAAACAAATTCTTTCTTGCCCCGTATGCGGTGCTTCCCTTTCCGTAAAAGATAAAAGCTATGCTTGCCCCGCAGGACACAGCTTTGATATTGCAAAGCAGGGCTACGTCAATCTTCTCATCGGGCAAAGCGCCGTAACACACGGCGACAACGCTTTGATGATCACATCACGCAACCGATTTCTTTCGGGTGGATATTATGCCCCCTTAGCCGAGGCGCTTGCCGATGCGGTCGCAAAATATGCGACCGAACGCTGTGTGCTTCTCGACATTGGATGCGGCGAGGGATATTACACCGCGCACGCGGCAAAGGCTCTCGAAGGGAAAAACGGTCAGATCTACGCCTTTGACATCTCCAAAGACGCCGTCAAGGCGACATCCAAGCGACACGTCGCAAGCCATCTTTTTGTGGCAAGCGCTTACGCTGTGCCCGTATCGGGAGAAAGTGTGGACATAGCGACGCTGTTTTTCTCTCCCTTTTGCCGTGAAGAGCTTTTACGCGTTTTAAAGCAGAACGGTATTCTCATGATGGCGTATCCCGGCAAAAAGCATCTCTGGGGGCTCAAGCGTGCCATTTACGACCTTCCCTACGAAAACAAGCCCGAGGATACGGCGATCGAGGGCTTTGCACTTTTAGAAGGTGTCCATATTTCCAAGGAAATCCTTTTGCCCGACAATGAAAGCATCATGGACCTTTTCGCCATGACGCCTTACTACTACAAGACGAGCGAAAAGGACAAGGCAAAGCTCACATCTCTTTCGTCGCTGACGACCGAGATCGAATTTCATCTTTGCGTATATAAAAAATTATAACACAGAATAAATACAAAGTCAAGAAAGGAAGAAAAAGGATGATAAAAAACAGAACGCAAAAAATCGTTTTCACCGCGCTTCTCACAGCACTCACCTGCGTGACGACGATGGCTGTCAAAATTCCTACGCCCCTTGGCGGATACGTCAACATCGGCGACGCGATCGTACTGCTCGCGGCTGTATTTTTGTCACCTGTGCACGCGGTTTTTTCTGCCGGCGTCGGCTCGGCACTCGCCGACCTCTTTTCGGGCTATGCGCTTTACGCTCCCGCAACACTCATCATCAAGTCCGTGATGGCGCTGATTGCCTTCTCTGTCATCAGAGTGTTTCGAGGCAAAAGAAAGCTTCTCGCACATGCGCTCGGCGCACTCCTTGCCGCTTTGTGGATGATATTCGGGTATTACGTTTTTGAAGGCTTTTTATACGGCTTCGGCGCATCCCTCGTCAACATTCCCGCAAATGCGATCCAAGGGGCGGTTGGGGCTGTGCTTGGCTGTCTTCTCGTTCAAATGATCGAAAAAATACGTCCGCAAGGAACGGACAAGGAATAATACCGCCCGACATCTCATTAAGAATAAAAAGCAAACAAAAATTGGCTATAATGGAGAAAACCGTAGGTTTTCAACCTTAAAATTCAACGACGCAAAAGCAAAGGCAGGAAACAAGTTCCTGCCTTTTGTTTATAAATTTCTTTTTTGTTTGCGGTTATGCCTAAATGTGACAGACCCTTTTTCATTCTTCGAGAAAGACACGCTTCTCGCCCCCAGTCGCCAAAGCGTCAAAAACAACGATCTCGTTCCACCCTTCCTTAATGAAGGGAGCAGGAACAAAGAGCTTGTTTGGCGACGGCTCTATCGTCCAATGTCTACCGAGATTAAAGCCGTTGATAAAGGCGACCCCGCGCGTAAAGCCACGGGGATGAAGACAGGTGTCGTGTGCTTCCGTGGCATAAAAGCGATAACGGTAAAATGCGGGCGCACCCAATTTCGGCGTGTCCTCATAACGTGAGGGCAAACAGACAAGCGGAATAGGATACATGCGATATCCCATCAACATAGGCTTTGCGCAAATATATCCGTTTTTGCGATAAACATGCGTCAAAGCCCCCAAAAGTCCCTTTTTCTCCGACATTTGCGGCCCGAAGTTGCAATGTCCGAGATTTTCTACAAAGACCGAAATGCGGGCAATCCCTTCTCCCGACAAAGGAATTTCGCGCTCCGCATCCTCACGCCATACGCTTTTTACATATTCTCCGTTCAAATAAACGTGCGCCATATCGTTTGCCGCAGGGAGAAGGATCGCGTCCCCCTCACCGTTCAAGCAAATTTCCGTTTCATACGCAATATAGCCGTATCCCTGCCCGCACATTTCCATGGAAAGGGGAACGGGAGAGCTCTGCGTCCCCGTGACCTGATCCTTATCGATCCGCGCCGTGCCGCAAGCCTCTGCTTCCCCGTAGGTAAAGAGCACAGTATCCTCTGCCGTATTTTGGATCGCTTTACCAAGTGCTTTGGCAATGACACGCTGTTCGGCATAGTATTTTTTCGTCCTGCGTCCGTATTCATCAAGCGGTGCATCTACATCGTAGCTCGTCATATGGATCGCACCGGGGTGATCCATCCCGTTCATAAATCCAAAGGTAGTTCCGCCGTGAAACATATAAAGATTGACAAGCTCGGCGTGCTCAAGTGCTGTTTCAACAGAAAGTGCCACCTCATCCACGTCACGCGGAGGGATGGGCTTGCCCCAATGCTGTGCTCTTCCGTTCCATAGCTCCATTACCGCACCGGGCTGCTCCTTGCGCTCCCCTTTCAAAAACGAAAGCGCCTCCTTGCTTTCCTTGCGGTAATTGACGGAAGCCATCACGTCGGGAAGTCCGCCACCTCCTAAAAGCACGCCTTGGGCACCGTCCGAGGTGATAAGAGGACAGCTGACCCCGGCTTCTTGGATGATGTTTTTCAAATAATTCAAATATGCTTTGTCGTTTCCGTAGCTGCCGTATTCATTTTCCACCTGTACAAAAATGACATTACCGCCTGCATCGATCATGCGTGGGGCGAGCATCTCGCAGGCACGCTTCAAAAACGGCGTGATCTTTTCGAGGAAAAGCGGCTGCGAGGTACGAAGCGCGATACCGTCATATCGCAGAAGCCACCAAGGAAGTCCGCCAAGATCAAATTCCGAACAGATATAGGGACCCGGACGAACGATGGCATAGAGTCCAAGCTCCTTGGCAAGATCGAGATATGCACCAAAGTCGAGCCACCCGGAAAAATCAAATTCTCCCTCGTTTTTTTCATGCAAATTCCAAGCAAGATAGGTTTCCACACAGTTACAGCCCATCTCCTTCAGCTTGATAAGCCGATCCCGCCAATACGCGGGATGAATGCGGAAATAATGCATTGCTCCCGACATGATCTTTGTAGGAGCACCGTCAATATAAATATGTTTTTCGTCAAAGTGAATTCTACTCATCAGAACACACCTCCTTGCTTTCATTCTACCGCAGCATAGGAAATATGTAAATATAAAATTGTGTTTTTATATGGACAAAAGTGTCATTTTATGTTATTATAGGTTCTAGGGTATGAAAGGAGAGGCAAAATGAAATTATATTACGGAACAAGCACAGAAAGCACGGACTCTGTCTACGACGGATATTTTAAGATCAACAACTGCGGTTGCTTTGAGGATATCTGTAATAGTTATGTTGAGCGAGCACACGGGCGGCTGGACTACCAGCTGATCTATATACAAAGCGGTGAGATGACCGTATGGGAGTGGGAGAAGCAGGTTGTTCTCAAAGCGGGATCGGTCTATCTTTTCCGCCCCAAGGAGCCGCAAATATATTCTGTCCGAGAAACGCCCACCACCTACTATTGGATCCACTTTACGGGGAATGCGGTGGAAGAAATGCTATCCTTTTGGAAGGATCCGCACATTTCTGTTGGCTCGTTTCCCGAGATCGAAGGCTTCTGCCGTTCCTTTTACCGCGATTACAAAATCCCGGGGGCTTTTCAACCTTTGTATTATGAAGGACGCTTAATCTCTCTTTTGGGGAGTATTGCCAAGAAGCAGGAAGCGAAGATCAACAAGAAGAGCTATGAAAGAGTCGCTGCCGTCTTAGACTATATTGAGAAGGTGTTTCCGCACAAGCCAAGCAACGAAGAGCTTGCCGCCGTCTGTTACATGAACAAATACCATTTTATTAAGGTGTTTAAAGAAACACTGGGAGAAGCACCGCAGAGTTATTTAAACCGCATGATCGTGGAAAAGGCAAAAACGCTTTTGGAGAGTACGACCTTCCCGATCGGAGAAATTGCGTTACGGCTCGGCTTTTCCGACCCACTTTATTTCAGTCGCCTTTTTAAAAAGCAATCGGGGGTCTCGCCAAAAGAATATAGGGAAAGGTGAAAAAAAACGGCGTGCTATGCACGCCGTTTTTTTATACTTCGATTATATAGGGTTCAAAGCCGAAGGCTTCCCAAACGTCGTAGGGGTTGCTTACGTTGGCAATGCCAAGGCGCGAATAGCGCTTGACGCGCGCACAGTTTTCCTTTGAGGTTTTGCGGAGGGGCTCCTTCAGCCATGCAAAGTTCGGCTTATCCATATAGAGCCAAACCACAAGATTTTCATATTTGACTTTAGAGCATACCTCCTTTAAGGTTTCTTCATCGGAAAGGCCGTCCCAATCGATCAGCGCATCGGGGTCCCGCTTTTGCACCCTTTCAATCTGCTCCATTGTTTCAACAAGATAGGACACCTTGACGTTATAGCGCTTTACGAGCGCGAAAAGGGCGTCAAGCGTTTCCCCGTCATGCCATTTGACGTATTTATCAATGCAGATGACGGTATCCGTTCCGTCTGCGGCGACAAAGAGCTCCTCAAGCGTCGGCACCTTCGTTCCGCGGAAGGCTTCTCCCTTTACAAGCCCTGCGTCATATTCCATCAGCTGCTCATAGGTCAGATCAACGATACGCTGCTGCTCTTCAATCACGGAACCGTCCGCGTGGCGCAAGCAACGGTTTACGGCGGCATCGTGCGACAAAACAATCACACCGTCTTTTGTTAATGTAGGGTCGGTTTCGATGGCATCGAAGCCCTTGGCAAGAGCATCACGAAATGCGGGCATGGTATTTTCGGGGGTGTAGTAGACACCGCCCCTATGAGAACGGAAATGCATATTGTTTTCTCCTTTTAATTCCACGGTTTATAGCCGCCAAATTGATAGATCAGCTTGTTATCCAGCGCCTTTGCTTTTATGCCGCGCTGCAAGGAATTGCTCTCGGGAAGACTTGCGATATCAATATCAGGTATGGGTGTACCGCTGATTTTAAACACATAGAGGAAAGCGTCCTTTGCATCGTTTTTGATGGGAAAAACGGTATAGTCCGAGGCAAAGGAGAGAATGTTGGAGGCGGGGGGCAAAATTTCTTTTAAAACGGGAGAGAGCATCCAACAGTTCAAAAGGAAGCAGGAAAACTCATATTCGGGATAGCAGCGTGTGAAGATCTCCTTTGCGCGCGCATAGGAATCCGCGACAAGCTCTGGGGTGATGCTTCCACCATTGGGGATATGCACGCTCAAGGTAGCACCGCCCGACGCAAAGGCAGGTGTCCATTCCTTTTTGGAAAGTCTGACACGCTCGCGCACGGCAAGGCGAGTGTCGGGATCGACGGTGTAGCCCTCATACGCATCGACGGTTTCTTTGAAATCGGCGGGGTAACAGGCACTTTCATCCTCGCATCCGTAGGTTCCGAAAACATGTCCGCTCTTATGGATAAGGGTGTTGTCCATTAAGGGTAAGAGCTTCCCTTCTGCGTTTTTGAAAATACGCACGGGACGTGAATCGTTCACGCGCGGCTCAAAGCGGAGTCTTCCGATAATGAGGGTTGTTACATAGATGCCAACACCGTAGGCAGCGAAGTATTCTTTTGCGAAGCACAGCTTCCCATATTTCTCGACAGACTCAGCGAGAAAGCTATCCATCCATATGTGGCTCGAAGTTGCTACGTCTTCTCCCACACCGCGCGCGACGAGCTCATCCCACGAGGGTTTGATATGAGCTAAGATCGGGAACAGAGCGACGGTATCGTAGCCGACGGTATGCTCCGCGCCTTCGGGGGCTTCGGGAAGGGTGAAGGCGGTGAATGCCTCGGGATATTTCTTACGCGTATCAAGGATATAATAGAGCGTTTTTGCCAAGAGAACAAGCTCAGGGACGGCGCACACGTGGGGGAGTGCTTCAAGCACCTGCTCGTACGTTTTCGGTAAAACGCGGCAAACGTCGTTCAGGGTGCGGATATATTTCTCCGTCAGCCAGAAAGGAAGCCCCTCATCCGCAAGCGCCTTGGCGTACGCCGCATCGAAATCGGGCGATTCGAGCTTAATATGCAGTATTTCTCTGAGATCGGTCATAAGAAAAGCCTTTCTTTCTTTGTTGCCATCATTGTAGCATAAAGGAGGGGGATTGTCAAGAAACTGTGGGAATTTTCCCCCTTCAAAAAAGACTGTTGATTTGTTCCGAAAAATGTGTTATACTTAGGGTGTAACGATTTCGTTTTAGGGAGCCGTCATGGAAAACAAAAGCCAAATTCCCACCGCTTATGAGGGAACTTCCCCCTACATATTCATCAGCTATGCGCACAAGGACGCGGATATCGTCTTGCCCATCATAAAGGCACTGTCCGAGACGGGTTTCCGCATCTGGTACGATGCAGGCATTGAAGCGGGCACCGAATGGCCCGAATATATTGCCGCACATCTTGAAAAATCGGCATGCGTGCTCGCGTTTTTATCGGCTTCGGCGGTGGCTTCCTTCAACTGCCGTCAAGAGATCAATTACGCCATTGATCTGCAAAAGCCCATGCTTACCGTCTATTTAGAGGAGCTTGCGCTGACGGGCGGAATGCGGATGCGCCTCGGGCTTTCGCAAGCCATGTTCTACCACCGCCACCCGACTCTTGACTCCTTCGTGAAGGAGCTGTCACTCTCCGAGCTGCTTCTTCCCTGCTTGGGACAAAAAGCGGATGCAGACTTAGAGCAAGCGGCGGAGGAACTTGCCGTCGCGCCTCGGGC
>SVTN01000023.1 GCA_015063765.1 Oscillospiraceae bacterium
ATACCGCTCTCGCCCACACCGCCAAAGCCCATCTCGCAGGTGGCAAGGTGGATGATGACGTCGTTGATGCATCCCCCACCGTAGGAGAGCTCGTGTGTGACACGCTTTATTTGCTTTTTATCCTTGGTGAAAAGATAGAGCGCCAAGGGCTTTTCACGCCCCTTCAGATCGCGAACGACAGCGTCAAAGTCGTCAAAGGTCAGAATAGGAAGGATCGGGCCGAAGATCTCCTCTCCCATCACAGCATCCTCCCGTGTCACACCGTCGAGGACGGTAGGGGCGATCTTACAGCGGTTAGCATCACTTTCACCGCCAAATACCGTTTTTTCAGGATCGATCAGCCCCAAAAGGCGGTCAAAATGCTTTTCGTTTACGATCCGTCCGTAGTTGGGGTTTTCAAGCGGATGATCGCCGTATTGCCGAACGATCTCCTTTTTGATCTCGGTGAGCAGTTTTTCCTTGACATCGCTGTGACAAAGGATATAATCGGGCGCAACACAGGTCTGACCGCAGTTTAAAAGCTTACCGAAAACGATGCGTCTTGCGGAAAGCGGAATGTCCGCGCTCTGATCGACGATGCAGGGGCTTTTTCCGCCCAGCTCCAAAACGGCAGGGGTCAGATGCTCGGCACAGCGCCTTAACACCTCTTTGCCGACAGCACCGCTTCCCGTAAAGAACACAAGGTCGAATTTTTCATCAAGGAGTGCCGCGTTCTCCGCACGCCCACCCGTTACCACCGCCACGTACTCGGTAGGGAAGCACTCGGTCAGCATTCTTTCAAGCAAAGCGCTCGTCGCGGGCGCGTAGGCACTCGGCTTTACGATGGCGGTGTTGCCTGCGGCAAGGGCGTTTGCGAGCGGCTCAACCGTCAAAAGAAAGGGGTAGTTCCACGGGCTCATGATCAAGGTATTCCCGTAAGGCGAGCGCAGGGTATAGCTCTTGGCGGGGAACTGTGCTAAGGGGGTCTTCACCCGTTTCCTTTTCGCATATTTCTTCACGTTCTTGATCATATGAGAGATCTCGGTGAGCGCAAGCCCCGCTTCACACATAAAGCCCTCAAGGCGGCTTTTACCGAGATCGGCAGTGAGCGCGTCGCAAATGTCCTTCTCATATTTCTTTACGGTGTCGTAGAGGCGTATGAGCTGCTTTTTGCGAAAGGCGACGGGGAGGGTCGCTCCCGTGCGGAAATATTCTCTTTGCGCGTTTGCAAGCGCCGAAATCTCTTGTGCCGTCATAGGTAGCCATCCTTTTTCATTTTTTCTATTTTAACATAGGGAGGAAAAAAAGTCAACTTCACGCTTTAACAAAACACAAACAAAACACAAACCTTTGTGAAACACGCGGGCGGTATAATTCCGATGTCAGATCGGAATTCGGACATCGGGAGGGCGTTTTATGAAAAGAAAATATAGGGTCAAGACGGGAACAAAAACGATCGAACGGGAGTATAACTATATCCCCGTCCGCTATATCGTTGCGGTTTTGATCACCCTTTTGGAGATCATCGCCATCATCGGTATCGTGGCAGTTTGCTGTTACTATATTCCTTATTTCTATATTGCCGCATGGCTGACCGAAATCTTTTGCGTCATTAAAATTATCGCGTCCGACGATAACCCCGATTACAAGGTGCCTTGGCTCTTGTTTGTTCTTATTCTGCCCATCGCGGGCTTTATGCTGTATTTCCTCTTCTATTCGCGCAAGCTGAACAAACGGTTTATCCGCCGTCTTGATGAGCTGAAGCGGTACGGATATGAAAAGGAAAACGGGGCTGTCCTTGCGTTGGAAAAGGAGAACGCCCATGCCGCGGCGCAGGCAAAAATGCTATGCTCCGTATCGGGGGCAAGCGTCTTTGGGAGCACAAAGCAGACCTACTATCCGCTTGGTGAAGATATGTGGCAGGCGATGCTCAATGACCTTGAAAATGCCGAGCGCTTCATCTTCATGGAATACTTCATTATAGAGGAAGGGATCTTTTGGAATTCGATCCTCGATATATTGAAGCGGAAAGCCACCGAGGGTGTCACGGTTCGGGTGCTTTACGACGACATCGGCTGCATGAGCACTCTGCCCGGAAACTATCATAAAACGCTCAAGCGCTTCGGCATTGAGGCTATGCCGTTCTCCCGTCTTCGCGGACAGGCAGACGGTGAGTTCAACAACCGCAGTCACCGCAAGATCTGCGTCATCGACGGTAAGGTGGGATATACGGGCGGCGTCAACATTGCCGACGAATATATCAACAAGATAAAGCGTTTCGGACATTGGAAGGATACGGGACTCCGTCTTGAGGGAGAAGCCGTATGGGAATTGACAAGACTCTTTCTCACCGATTACGGCATCAACGTAAAAAAGCTCCCTGAAATCAAAGAGGACCTTTATCCGAGGCAAGAGATGCGCGCAAACGGGTATGTGATCCCCTTTGGCGACGGACCGCATCCGCTTTATGAGCGCAGGGTGGGGAAGAGCGTTATTCAAAACATGTTAAGCTCCGCCACCAAGTATATGTACATGACGACCCCTTACCTCATTATCGACAACGAGCTGTGCGGCAGCATTGAAAACGCCGCACAGCGTGGAGTGGACGTGCGTATCATCGTTCCGCACATTCCCGACAAAAGAATGGTGTTCGGTATGACGAGAAGCTTCTATCACCGTTTAATGAAGGCGGGCGTCCGAATCTACGAATATGAGCCCGGTTTTATCCATGCAAAAAGCTATGTCGCCGACGGCAAATATGCCATGATCGGTACCATCAATCTCGATTATCGCAGTCTTGTGCACCACTTTGAAAACGGCGTGTGGATGTATGGCTGTGATTCGATCGGAGATCTTCAAGAGGATATCGAAAAGACCATGGAAAAAAGCATAGAGGTCACGCCCAAAATGCTCAAAACAGGACCCGTCACCCGCTTCATCCGCTCGGTGGTCAGAATTTTCGCACCGATGCTATAAATAACATTTCAGAAACATAACGGAAGCAAAACGCAAAAATCGCCAGCGTAAAATACAGGCACAAAAGGAAAACGAAAGAGGATCTATGGAAAACAATACGTTTAACTACAATTATTCTGCAACGCAAAACAGGGAAGTTGAAAAAATCAGAAGCAAGTATGTACCGAAGGTGGACAACAAGCTTGAACGGTTAAAAAAGCTTGACGCTCGCGTCGAGATGGCGGGAATGCTTGAAAGCCTCTCGCTTGGCATCATCGGTGCCTTGCTCTTTGGCGTCGGTATGTGCTTCTCCCTTGGTGTGTTTGTAGGCACTGCTTGGCATACGGCGCTCTTTATGGTGTTCGGCATACTCCTAATGCTCCCCGCTTATCCCGTCTACAAGCGCATTGCACGCGAAACCAAGGCAGAGCTGACCCCCGAAATTCTTCGTTTATCCGAAGAAATTATGAAATCTGCAAAAAATTAAGGATTAACAAAACACAAACATTACACAAAAAAATCAAAAACAAAGGGTTGTTATAATACAGCCACAAAATCAAAACAGACATGGAAAGGTGCTTTATGATGAATAAGAACGATCAGCAGTTTATGGTACAGAAGATCCGCGCGCAGTACATGGGAGAAAATCCCTCCGAGCTTGATGCTCTTCGCGAGCTTGATGCAAAGGTAAAGCGCCCCGCAAACGTATTTGCCTACACCTTCGGCAGCGTTTCTGCCGTTGTTATGGGGGCAGGTATGAGCCTCGTTATGACCGATATCGGTGCAGTCGTGGGTATTACAAGCGCATTGATCCCCGGAATCGCAGTCGGTGTTTTGGGGCTTGGTATGACACTTCTTACCTATCCCATCTATAAGGGTATTCTGAATTCACGCAAGAAAAAGTACAGCGCTGAAATTTTGAGTCTCAGCGACAAAATTATGAATAACCAATAAAAATAAAAACAAAAAGGAGATAAACTACAATGGGAATTAAAGCATTTTTCAAAAAGGCATTCGGTGATATGAAGGATAGCGCAAAGGCACAGCACGAAGTCGATAAGGCAAACTTTGCGGCAACAAAGGCAGAAGCTAAGGCGAATTGGGAAGAAGCAAAAATGTCCCCCTCGCAAAGACAGGCAAAAATGCAGGAAGAGCGCGATGCGCAGATTGCTGCAGCCAACGAGCGCAAGGCAGCTGCCGATGCACGTATCATCGCAGCAAAGAAAAAGTAATCAAAAAACAAAGGCATAAGCGAGACGATCCGCCTCGCTTGTGCTTATTTGTATTAAGGAGATAAAATGAACGCTATTGAAATCAAAGATCTTTCCAAAAGCTTTCGCGGCATGTATGCGGTCGATCACCTTACTATGACCGTTCCGCAGGGCGCGATCTACGGCTTCATCGGGGAAAACGGTTCGGGAAAATCCACCACCGAGAAGCTGATCTGCGGTCATCTTGTTCCCGATGGCGGCGAAATAAAGCTGTTCGGCAGAGATTACACCGATCCCGGCGTCAGAGTCAGAGTCGGTGCGCTCATTGAAAATGCAGGGTGTTTCCCCGGCTCTTCCGTGTACCAGAACCTTATGATGCAGTGCATCAATCTCGGCATCCAAAATGCGGATGAGGAGATCCTGCGCGTGCTTCGGATCGTGCGTATGGAGGAGCATGCGAGCTTAAAATTCAAGAGCTGCTCCCTCGGTATGAAGCAGCGCATCGGCATTGCTATGGCGCTGCTCGGGTCACCCGCTCTTCTGATCCTTGATGAGCCCATCAACGGTCTTGATACCGATGGCATGCGAATGATGAGAGAAATCCTTGTGGACATTACCAAGACCTACGGCTGTACCGTCCTGATCTCCTCGCATTTGCTTGGGGAGCTGGAAAAGATCGCAACCCATTACGGCATTATCCGTCAGGGAAAAATGATCGTGGAGATGAGTGCTGAGGAAATGGACGCAAGAGCACAGGTCTTTACCTCTCTCAAAACCGCCCAAATGCAAAAGGCGCTTGCTTTACTCTCTCAAAAATATGCCGATGTGAGGGAAGAGGATGGCTATATCCGCATCTATGACGTTGACAACGTGGAGGAGATCGTCTCTTTTTTGATGGAAAACGGTCAAGTCGTAAGTGAGATCAAGAAAAACAAGATCGGTCTTGAAGAGTATTATATTGAGCTTATGTCCAAGCAGGGAGGAAAGCATAAATGACAAAGGAAATCAAATTCGAGTCACCTAGCTTTGTGCAGAGAATTAAAAGCATGCTGGGTGTGGACCTTTATCGCCTTTTCCATACCCCTCTCTTTTACATTTTCCTCGCCATTGCCGCCATCATCCCTGCGATGGTCTCGGCTATGACGATGATGCCCGACCAGAACGGGCAGACGATGGAGCCGCTCTATTCGAATGCCTGGCAGATCATGGCGGCATCCGAGCCGCTTTATGTGATCAGAACCATCGCAGACTACGCCAATATGAATATGGTGTTCATTTTTGGCGGCATTATGGTTTCCATTTTTATCGGTCACGATTATAAGAGCGGCTATGTAAAGCAGCTGTTCACCACTCACGCCAAGAAGCAGGATTATATGATCTCAAAATCGCTCACTTGCGCCCTTGCTATGGCTTGTATGTGTATCACATATCTGCTTGGCGGTGTTGCGGGCGGCTTCTTCGCAGGCTATGATTGGAGCGTAAACGTGGGCTCTCTTATCCTCGCTCTCCTCGGCAAGATTATCATGTCGGTGGGGTGGGCAAGCCTTTTCACCTTCCTTAACATCATTTTCAGAAGGTATTTCGGCATCTCGGTGGCATCCTCCTTTTTCTTTGGCACGGGAATTTTAATCATCGGTGCAGCTGCCATCATCGAAGCGCTGGGGCTTCCCACCTACGTTCTCAATCTCTTCCTTTACGGCTCGTCCGTCAATGCTTGCCTAGCAAGCAATATCGGAACGCTTGTTGTCTGCATCTTGGTGTCGTTTGCCTGGGCGTTTATCTATAATCTTGCCGGAACGCACATTCTCAACAAGAGCGATGTGTATTAAGGAGGTCGAAGGCATGAACGCAATCGAAATCAGAAATTTAACCAAAAGCTTCGGTTCTAAAATGGCGGTGAATGGGCTCAACATGACCGTTCCCGAGGGGGCAATTTACGGCTTTATCGGGGAAAACGGTTCGGGAAAATCCACCACCGAGAAGATGATCTGTGGGTTGATCCGCCAAAGCGGGGGCAGCGTCACGCTGTACGGAAAGCCCCATACAGACGGCGATATTCGCGCGGGTATGGGCGTTTTGATCGAAGCCCCCGGATGCTTTCAGGGACTTTCGGTTTGGAACAATATGATGATCCAAGCGGCAAATTTGTCTATTCCTAACGCGGAGCAAGAAGTTATCAAGGTTCTCAAAATGGTAAGAATGGAGGGCGCGGCAGGCAACAAATACAAAAACTGCTCCCTTGGTATGAAGCAAAGGATCGGTATCGCCATGGCTTTGCTTGGGAATCCAAAGCTTCTCGTTCTTGACGAGCCCATCAATGGCCTTGATGCCGACGGTATGAGAATTATGCGCGAGGTTTTGACCGATATCACCAAATCGGGCGCAACCGTCGTGATCTCCTCCCATGTGCTTGGAGAGCTTGAAAAGATCGCAACCCATTATGGCATCATCAAGGGAGGAAAAATGATCGCGGAAATGACAGCGGAGGAGCTGGAAGCAAGCTGTCGCACCTATATCGCTTTGCAAGCGAAGGACATGAGCCGTGCAAAATTTGTCCTCGGCTCACGGTTTTCCCGTGTGGAAGAGGATGAAGCGGGATATCTCCGTGTATATGATGCGGTCAAGACGGAGGATGTCGTCAAGCACCTTTATGACAACGGTATCGTTGTAAGTGAGGTGAAAACCGCGAAGATCGGTCTTGAAGAATATTATATCGACTTAATGAAGGAGGCGAGAGGGAGATGACTTCTCAAAAAAACACATTTAAAAAACGCTTTGGCAGTATGCTGCGCGTGGATTTTAAAAGGCTCTTTCTCTCGCGTGCCTTTTATATCATTCTTGCCATTGCCCTCCTTGCTCCCGTTCTCATTCTTGTCATGACGACTATGATGGACGGCACGGTGTCTGTGGATCCGCAGACAGGGAAGGAAACGGTCATTGAGGGGTTTGATAATGTGTGGCAGATCATCGGCTCTCTTAACACGCAGGAAGGTGCAGATGCTTCCTTGAGTATGGGGATCACGAGCATGTGCAACATCAATATGCTGTATTTTGGAATTGCCGCCCTCGTTTGTATCTTCGTTTCGGACGATTTTAGAAGCGGGTATGCCAAAAACCTCTTTACCGTTCGTGCGAAAAAGACCGATTATGTGGCATCCAAGACGGTGGTGCTTACCTTCGGTGCAGCGATGATGATTTTGGCTTTCGTCCTTGGCTCTCTTATCGGCGGTGCCGTTTCGGGGCTTTCGTTTGCCATGGTTGGCTTCCACACAGGCAATCTTTTGCTGTGTGTGCTTTCAAAGACGGTGCTTGTGAGTGTTTTTGTGCCGATCTATCTCATCATGAGCGTGGCGGCAAAGGATAAGCTTTGGCTGTCGATTCTCCTTTCTATGATGGTCGGCATGTTCCTTTTCATGATGATCCCCATGCTCACACCGCTGAATGCTACTCTCATTCATGTGCTTTTTTGCGCGCTCGGCGGCATCGGCTTCGGCTTTGGACTTGGTGCGATCAGCAACCTTGTTCTTCAAAAAACAAGTCTTGTATAAATTTGTTGGGCAACGCCGATTTGCGGCGTTGCCTTTCCTGTTAAAACACCAATTTTTTTATAAAAATCAAAAACGCAAACAAAACTTTAACAATTGGGTGCTATGATGGATGTAACAAATTCGATCGGAGGCGCGTATGTTTAAGATTTTGGTCGTAGAGGACGATAGAGAGCTCTGTCGCAGCGTTTGCACCTTTTTGAACAACTCGGGATACGAGGCGGTGGGGTGCCTTGATGCGGAAAGCGCATACGACGAGATGTACAAGACCACCTTCGACTGTATCGTGTCGGATATCATGATGCCGAATATCGACGGCTTTGAGTTTGCCAAGACGGTGCGCTCGCTCAATAGCGATATTCCTATTCTGTTTATGACAGCGCGCGACGATTTTGCATCCAAGCAGAGAGGCTTCCGCATCGGCATCGACGATTATATGACAAAGCCTATTGATCTTGATGAGCTTTTCTTGCGTATTGGCGCGCTTCTGCGCCGCTCCAAGATCGCATCCAGCCGCCGTCTTGCGGTGGGAAATTTTATCATGGATGCCGACGAGCGCTCCGCGACGCTGGCGGGAGAGGAAATTTCCCTCACGGCACGGGAATTTGACCTTTTGTATAAGCTCCTCTCCTATCCCAAAAAGACCTTTACGCGCACACAGCTGATGGATGAGTTTTGGGATGTGGATACCCAAACGGGCACGAGAACGGTGGACGTGTATATGACAAAGCTGCGCGCCAAGCTTTCGGCGTGCGATTCCTTTGAGATCCAAACCGTCCACGGGCTTGGCTACAAGGCGGTGATCAAGTGAAAAAGGACAAAAGATTTAAAAGCGTGATCGGTACGGTCAGCAATTTCTTTATCTTCTTTTTACTTGCCGCCTTTGTAACGACCTGCTGTATCATGCTCTTTATCTCCACCCTGCAGGAATCTGTTGGCAGGGAGTTTACACAAAGCGAGATCACGCTTGCCGCAAAGATCACCATGGTCAACGTGGTCCTGATCAGCGCTTGCATGGCGGCGATCGACTATTTTCGCAGAAAGACCACCGTTGAGCGCCCCGTGAAGAAAATTACCGACGCCACCTCGAAAATGATCGAGGGGGATTTCAGCGTTCGCATCGAACCTATTGCAAAAATCGGCTCGGACGACAGCTTCAATGAGATCATCGAGTGCATCAATAAAATGGCAGAGGAGCTTTCGGGTGTCGAAACACTCCGCACCGATTTTGTTGCCAACGTTTCCCACGAGATGAAAACCCCGCTTGCCGTCATGCAGAACTACGGACAGCTTTTGCAAGCCCCCGATCTTCCCGAAGAGAAGCGCTTGGAATATGCAAGAGCGATCACCGCTTCTTCCCGTCGCCTTGCCGATATGATGACGAACATCTTAAAGCTCAACCGCCTTGAAAACCAACAGATCTATCCCAATCTCACCGTCTTTGATCTCGGCGAACAGCTTTGCGAAAATCTCTTAAGCTATGAAAGCGTATGGGAGAAAAAGAATATTTGTATTGAAACCGAGCTTGCCGAGGGCGTTCTTGTTTCGGCGGATGCCGAGCTTTTGTCGCTTGTGTGGAGCAACCTCTTTTCCAACGCCTTCAAGTTCACCGAGGAAGGTGGCAAGGTCAGCTTGACACTCACGGCGGACGAAGCGTATGCAACGGTAAAGATCTCCGACACGGGCTGTGGCATGACGGCGGATATCGGTGCGCATATCTTTGAAAAGTTTTATCAAGGCGATACCTCTCATGCAACAGAGGGCAACGGACTCGGGCTTGCACTCGTTAAGCGCGTGGTGGATATCATGCAGGGAGAGATCGGTGTGGAAAGTGCCGTAGGCGTCGGCACGACCTTCACGGTAAAAATCAGGAGGAACGCGAATGAACCTGAAGAAAACGGGTAAAGCCTTACTCTTTCCCCATATGGCGATCCTGCTCCTTCTTTTGCCGATCGCAACGGTGTTTCTTATCGTTTCCATGGTCTTTCTCGGCACGGAATCATGGATCACCATCCTTTCCTATGTCCTTGCGGCATACACCCTCACCGTTTGGTGCTTTAGGATCCCCACTCTTATCGACCGCATCAAAAGGTTCAACAGAGAAAACAAGTATGCGATCAGATGGAGAAGCGATACGCGCTTGCGCATCAACGTATCCCTTTACAGCGCTCTTGCGTGGAATATTTTGTACGGACTCTTTCAGCTTTGGCTGGGCTTTGTTCATCATACCTTTTGGTTTTATTCCATCGGTGCGTATTATCTCTCTCTGGCTTTTATGCGCTTCTTTTTGCTTCGCCATACAAGACGGTATGCGCACGGAGAAAACAGAAGGCTCGAATTGCAAAAGTACCGTGCCTGCGGATGGGTATTTCTCGTGATGAACGCGGCACTCACCCTCATCGTGTTTTTCATGCTGTATTGGAACAGGACATTTGTTCATCACATGATCACGACCATTGCCATGGCGGCGTATACCTTTACCGCATTTACAATGGCAATCGTAAATCTCGTAAAATACAAAAAATATGAAAGCCCCGTGTTTTCGGCTACCAAGGCGATCGGCTTTGCGTCGGCGTGCGTTTCCATGCTCACCTTAACCTCCACCATGCTCACCACCTTCAAGGACGGGACGATGGATGCGTTGGGGGAAAAGCTGATGCTGGGCGGTGTCGGCTTTGCCGTATCGGGCGTGGTTCTCGTCATGGCAATTCACATGATCGTCACGGGAACGAAAAAATTAAGACAATTCAACACAGAGGTATAATATGGACGGCAACAACGAACAAAGCGGATTTTCCTTCACCTATTCTGCGGAAGAGCAGAAGGAGTTAAAGCGCATCCGCGAAAAATACACACCTCCCTCGACGGAAGAGGATAAATTGACACGCCTAAGAAGGTTAGACGCAAGCGTCACCCAAACGGCGCAGGCGGTGGCACTCGTGTTTGGCGTGATCGGTGCTTTGCTTCTTGGAAGCGGCATGAGCCTGATCATGACCGACCTTGCGGCAATTCTCGGCTTGCAAAGGACGGCGGCGATGGTCTTGGGGATATCAGTCGGCATCGTGGGCGGTGTCCTCGCGAGCCTTGCTTTTCCCATCTATAATGCGGTCATAAACAAAAGGCGCAAGAAGCTCGCACCCGAGATCATAAGACTGACGGATGAACTCTTGAAATAAGAAAAAAGGACGGTCTGCCGTCCTTTTTTATTCGTTTTTTGCGATATTTTGCATCTCTTTTAAGAAATGCTCACATTCCTTTTCGGTGTTTGTATACCCTAAACTGATGCGCACTGTACCTTCCTTTCCGCTCCCTAATGTCTTGTGGGCGAGAGGGGCACAATGCAGCCCTGCGCGCACGGCAATGCCGCTGTCATCGAGTATTGCGGCGACTCTCTCGGGGGAAAGCCTTGCATGCGTAAAGGAAAGAATGCCACCGCCAAAGCCGTCGCCGTGCAAGGTGATATTCTTCATACTGCCAAGCCCCTCCCAAAGCCGTTTTTCCATGCTCCGTATCTTGTGGCGGATCTCGTCAAGCCCGATCCCACGCACCCAGTTTACCCCTGCTTCAAAGGCGGCAATGGCGGGGAGAGGAAGGGTGCCTGCCTCAAAATGCTCGGGTAGCGCTCGCGGCATTTCGCGCGAGAGGGAATGCGATCCGCTTCCACCCGAAAGAAAGACGGGGTAGTCGTCGCGGATGTGCGGAAAGAGAACGGCACCTGCCCCCATGATGCCGTATAACCCCTTATGGGCAGGCAGACACACAGCGTCAGCCCCGATGCGCTCACAGTCGACAGGGAAGTGCCCCGCACTTTGCGAGGCATCCAAAAGAAAAGCCACTCCGCGCTCTTTGCAAAGCGCCCCGAGCCTCTCCGCGTCGATCAGGTGTGAGCAGATGTTTGACGCATGTGTCGCACACAGAAGCAGGGTGTTGTCCTTAAAATCGGGTACGCCCTCTTTGGCAGAAAAAAAGGACAGCGTAATTTTCCCCGTGCGTTCCAGCGCATAGAGAGGGCGGAGCAGAGCGTTGTGCGCCATATCGTCGCAAAGCACGTGCCCACCCTTTTGCGTAAAAACAGAAACGGCAAGGTTGAGTGCCTCGGTCGCATTCTTGACAAAAACAACGCCTCTCGCATCCGATAAGCCGAAAAAATCCGCGATCCTCTCACGCGCCGAAAAGACGCGCTCCGCGGCACGCAGAGAAAGCGTGTGACCGCTTCGTCCGGGGTTTCCGCCCTCATCGGAAATGGCACGCAGAACCGCCCTTTCCACCGCCCGTGGTTTCGGGTAAGATGTGGCGGCGTGATCAAAGTATATGCCCTTATAACGCTTCATAACGGATGCCCTCCGCACGCAACGCGTTTGCCGCCATGACGGCTTCCTTTCCGCTGACGGCAAGCCCCCAGGCGCACCCCTCATCCGTTCCATCCGTTTTGGTCATGCGTCCGCGAATGCCCTTGGCACTCAACACCCGTTTTGCCTTTGCCGCGTTCGAAACCGAGCCGAGCTTGAAAATCTGTTCCATACGTCTATGCCTCCCAATGACTGTTCATTTGCAGTATATGTGAAAAATTAGCTTTCGTTCGCAGAAAAATGAAAAAATCTTACCAAAACAGTAGACTTTTTCTCTTTTTTGTGCTAAAATAAATTAATTAAAGCCATAAATGAGGAAAAAATGCAGGTAAAAGCCTTTTATGGCGGCGGATATGCCGCCGTTTCGTATTTGGTTACGGATGATACGGGCAAAGAGGGCGTATTGATCGACCCCGCGATTTCTTATGTCGAGGTCATGATGCATACCCCGTCCATGCCGCACGTGGCAGCGCTTCTTCTCACGCACGGTCACTTTGACCATATGCTCACGCTTTCGGAATGGAAGGCGAAAACGGGCGCGCCGATATGTGTGACGCGAGAGGATGCCCCCGCCTTAACAAATGCGCTTTTCAATTGCAGCCGTATGTTCTTCGGCACGGATGACGTCTATCCCCCTGCCGACAGGCTTTTGGAGGAGGGCGACGTTATCTCCTTCGGGAATGACGCCTTGACCGTCTTGAAAACTCCCGGTCATACGGCAGGCTCCTGCGTTTTTCTCGGAAAGCACGACATCTTTACGGGTGACACGATGATGTCGGACGGGGCTTACGGCAGATACGATCTGCCCGGCGGCTCTGCGGAAGCACTCTACGCTTCGCTTCTGCGCCTTGCCTCCCTTGAGGGAGAGTATATACTCCATCCGGGGCACGGGCGTGAAAGCACACTGAAAGAAGAAAAAAATTACTATATCCGATAAAGGAAAGGCACAACATGGAAGAGATCAAGTCGAATTTTATTCATGACATCATTGATGCGGATCTTGCGGAAAACCCCGAACTGAAGATCCATACGAGATTTCCCCCCGAGCCCAACGGCTATTTGCATATCGGCAGCGCCAAGGCGATCTGGATCAATGTGATGACCGCAAAGAAGTACGGCGGTCTTTTCAACCTGCGCTACGACGATACCAATCCCTCGAAGGAGGATACCGAGTTCGTTGACTCCATCTACGAGGACTTGAAGTGGCTGGGCGCAGAGCCGACGGGCGGTGTCTTCTACGGCTCCGATTATTTTGATAAGTGCTACGAGTTTGCCGTGAAGCTCATCAAGGACGGCAAGGCGTTCGTTTGCGATCTTTCCGCCGATGAAATGCGCGAGTATCGCGGCACCCTCACCGAGCCCGGCAAGAACAGCCCTTACCGCGACCGCTCGGTGGAAGAGAACCTTGACCTCTTTGAGCGCATGAAAAACGGCGAATTCCCCGACGGTGCAAAGACACTCCGCGCCAAGATCGATATGGCATCCCCCAACATCAACATGCGTGACCCCGCCATTTACCGTATCGTGCATACCGACCATCACCGTCAGGGCAACAAGTGGTGCATCTATCCTCTTTATGACTACGCGCACCCCATTCAGGACGCGCTTGAGGGAATCACCCACTCCCTTTGCTCCATCGAGTTTGAAAACCACAGACCTCTTTATGAGTGGGTGGTGGATAACATCGGATTTGAAGCAAAGCCCAAGCAGAGAGAATTTGCTCGTCTGAATGTGACCCACACCGTCATGAGCAAGCGCTATCTGCGTTATCTTGTCGAGAATGACCTTGTCGACGGCTGGGACGACCCCCGTCTTCCCACTCTGTGCGGTCTTCGCCGCCGCGGCTACACACCTGCTGCAATTTTTGACTTCGTTTCGCGCGCGGGTGTCGCTAAGGCAGACTCTCTCGTGGATATGGGACTTTTGGAGCATTGCATCCGTGAAGAGCTGGATGAAACGGCTTCCCGCCGCATCGCCGTGCTTCGCCCCATTCCCGTGACCATCACCAACTATCCCGACGGAAAGACCGAGATCTTTGATCTTCCCAACCACCCGAAGCATCCCGAAAGAGGCACGCGCCCCGTCCCCTTCACCAAGCATCTCTTTATTGATGCCGAGGACTTTGCCGAGGTGCCTCCGCCCAAGTTCTTCCGCTTGAAGCCGGGTGGAGAAGTGCGCCTGATGGGTGCTTATATCATCCGCCTCGACGAGATCGTCAAGAATGAGGACGGCTCCATCCGTGAGCTTCTTTGCTCCTGCGACCTTGAAACGGGCAACGGTATGCCCGCCGATGGCAGAAAGATCAAGGGCACCATCCATTGGCTCTCCGCAGAAACCGCCGTGGATGCCGAGGTTCGTCTTTACGACAAGCTCTTCACCCTTGAGAATGTTGCCGACATGCCCGAGGGCAAGACCTATGGCGATTATCTCAACCTGAACTCCGTTGAGATCCTTACGGGCGCAAAGCTTGAGCCTACGCTTGTCGAGGAAGCCGCCGACGCACGCTTCCAGTTCGTCCGCACCGGCTACTTCATCAAGGACTCCAAGCACGAGGGCGTCTATAACCGCATCGTCGGTTTGAAGGACTCCTTCCCCAAGGCACAAAACTAAAAAACAATGCAAGAGATCCGTGAAAGCGGATCTCTTGCATTTCAAGCACGCCCATTGGGCGTGTATTTCATGATTGCCTTGCAATCATTTCATGCGCACAGCGCATTTCAACTCAAAAAGGAACGGACAAGCATCCGTTCCTTTTTTGTTTTTATGATAAATGCTTTTCGATCTCGTCAAGCATCTTCGCGCGCAGGGCAGGGAGGTATGCCGAGTCGCGCGGATAGTCGTCAAAGCGAACGTCGCCGCCCGCGACCTCGTCGATCATCTTCACGACGGCATCCCGTCCGATGTATTTCTCAAGCGTGCGGCAAAGATTTAAGTCGCCGATCGCCTCATAGGTGATCTTACCGCGGATGGAGGGATATGCACCCGTCTTGGAGGGGTAGAGAATAAAGGCGTCGCCCGAAGGATAAGAGCCGCCTGCCGCGCTCGTCACGTAAGGGTTGATCTCGGACAGAGAGAGCGCGCTGTTGTAGAAGTTAAGACCCCAATGGAGGAACCCCTTGATGTCAAACTTGTAAAGCAGGACACCGAGCATACGCGTGCGGTGCGAGGTCATTGCCATAAAGCTGTTGGTGTAGATTGATTGCGGATCACAGCAGTAGTACGCCCACTGGTTGGGGATGTCGTGCTTCAAAAATTCGTCAATGTGGGAAATGCAGGTCACGGGGCACTCTACAAGCCCCTTTTCGTAAAACTCGTACTTCGAGAGAGCGTCGAACGTCTTGCTCTCACCGATGAGCGGCTTGATGATCTCCGCTGCGGCTTGATATGCTTCAATGTTGTTGATGTTCGGCTCGTCGGAAATGTGGAAGTAGGTGTGATCGGCAACGCCCAAAGCCTTCATCTCGCCGTAAACGGCGGCAACGTACTGTCTTAAAAAGTCCTGATAGCGAGGATCGGTCGCCGCCACGTTCCAGCCGAACAGGTAGCTTTTGACCCCGTTCTCTTCTACCATGATGTTAGCGGCAAACTTTGCGCCCCACTGGGAGAACATGTGCGCCATCTCGTAATACTTGATGCCTGCGCGCTTGCAGATCGCAACGAAACGGCGGAGCTTTTCAAAGCCGAAGGTGTATGTGTCGCCTTCCTTTTTGATGTCCACCAGCTGAACACAGGGGCGCGTCGTGCCCACAGCGGTGTCAAGCGGCGGGGTATGGATGGGAACGAGGATCATGTTGATACCAACGTCCACCGCCTCACGCAGATAGGCTTCGATCAGAGCAAAGTGCTCGTCGGAGTAGATCTCGACACCGTGATAGTTTGAAATGCAGTCGACGTAGAACCAACGGGTATAGAGAAGCGTTTGCTCCTCGATGCATCCGTCCAATACGGTAAGGGTCATCGTCTTTTCAAAGAGGATCGTGCCGTCCTCTTGGATCAGACGGGATGTGATCGGATAACTGCCTTTTGCGATGTCCTTCGGAAGGTTGACCTCGATCCAGACCGTCTGGGGGTTGGAAGCCACCTTGCCGTAATAGGAGCGCGCTTGGATGATGTTGTTTTGCTCCGAGAGAGGGGTGAGCAGGTCGGGCATCAGTCCGGGCTCGTCGGTGATCAGGTCGATCTCGCGTACCGCGATCGTGGTCGGGTTATCCATCACCGATTGGTTGACGGCGTAGGTACGGATATAGGGAAGCAAGGGAGATTCGATCTCAAATTTTCCCACCAAGGATACGTCGCTGACAATGGCGATCTGGTAAGAATATCTTTCGCCCTTCAGCACCTTGGTGCTCGTCAACTCGGGCATGTTGAGCTTGTCCCCGATGCGGATTTTTTCTAAGGAGGAAATTTGCTTGATAACTCTCATGGGTGGACTCCTTTTGTCGTCTTTTCTGCTTCCAATATACCAAATTTACAGGCGTTTGTCAACAAAAAAGGCGAGATTTTCTCGCCTTTTTATAATTTTATAGGTTCAGCTTTGCAAGCCCACCCTTGGACGTTTCCTTGTATGCCTTGTGCATATCGAGCCCTGTTTCGCGCATGGTGTCGACCACGCGGTCAAAGGAGATCTTACGGGTGTTCCAAAGAAACGCGGCAAGGTTTACCGCATTGATGGCGCGCATCGCGGCGACCGCATTCCGTTCGATGCAGGGGATCTGCACGAGCCCCGCAATCGGGTCACAGGTGAGCCCCAAATGATGCTCAATGGCGATCTCCGCTGCGTATTCGATCTTATCGGTGGAATAGCCGAAAAGCTCCGCAAGTGCCGCAGAAGCCATGGCACACGCCGTGCCGATCTCTGCTTGACAGCCGCACTCCGCCCCCGAAATGGAGGCGTTCGTTTTGACGAGATTTCCAATGATCCCTGCCGTCATTAGCGCGTGGATGATATCTTCGTCTGTGCGATTTTTGTGTTTTTTATGATAATAAAGCACGGCAGGAAGAACGCCTGCGGCGCCGCAGGTCGGAGCGGTCACAATGGATTCTCCCGATGCGTTTTGCTCACTCACGGCAAAAGCGTAGGCACAGACAAGACGGTTTTCTCTCGTTTGTGCGCTCTCGTCGGGATGCTCGCTTCCAAAGAGTGCTTTTGCTTTTTTCTGTACGGCAAGACCGCCGGGAAGGGTACCCTCGTCCGCAAGACCGCGAAGGACGGCTTCCTGCATGGCTTCCCAAACGGACGCCATATAAGCGTAAAACCCATCTCCCTCAACCGCGAGGGCGTATTCCCAAAGACGGATCTCCTTTTCCGCACAATGGGCGGCAATGTCGCTGAATGTGCTAAGGGTATAAATGCGCGGCGGTGCGACTTCTGCATCTCCGTCAAAGCGAATGCTGCCGCCGCCGACGCTGTATACACGCGTCCGTTCCAAAAGGGTAGCACCGCGATAGGCACATAGCTCCATCGTGTTGGGATGCACGAGCGATACGTCGCCTTCCTCGAATACAATCTCCGTGGGAGTAGGGGAGAACGTCTTTTGGATCACGGCATCCGTGCCGTGTCCCTTGCCCGTAAGCGAAAGAGAACCGTAAAGGGTCACTTGAAAGCGGTCGGCATCGGGATGCTTTCTCTTAAATGCCAAGCATGCGCGCTCAGGACCTATGGTGTGGGAGCTGGATGGACCTCTGCCGACCTTATAAAGCTCGCGGAGGGATTCCATGCCGGTGCGTATGGGGGAGGTTGCATTGTTTTTTTGCTTGCCTTCCGTGAAGAAATATTCTAAAGGCACCGAAAAAATCTGTGAAAGGGCAAGCAGGTTTTGCGCCGAGGGATTTGAAAGCCCCATTTCCCATTTGGATACAGCTCTGTCGCTGATATCAAGACGCATGCCGAGCGCTTTTTGCGTGAATCCCTTTTCTTTTCGAAGCTTTTTGAGGTTTTTGGGTATGAACTGTGACATGGTGAAGATCCTCCCGGGATGCTTTTCTCTTATTTTACCATATTTTTCTCCAACTATAAAGGGGGAAGAGGAAAATTTCAGAATAAAAATTCAACCGTAGGTTGATGTCCCACAAAAAAAGAAACGGTCCGATAGAACTGTACCCTAAAGGACAGTTTTATAAAGATACGGCACACCTCGAAATAGGTATGCCGTATCTTGCGTTTGTGTACACAAATGCAGTGCTTGTCAGGAAAATTGACAAGACATAGATGAACC
>SVTN01000024.1 GCA_015063765.1 Oscillospiraceae bacterium
ACCATCGGCCCGATCGACGTTATGCGCGCTAAGGAGCGTATCGAGGTTCACGCACTTGCTACAAACGGCACCTTCTCTTCTTGGCAGAGAATGACCTCCCGTCTTGTAACACACGGTCCCGTTACGCCCTACGTTCCCAGCTCTATGCTTCAGACCAAGAAGACTCAGGTTTACATCAGCGAAGAACTCGCTGCTCCCTTCGAGTGCTGGGAAAAGGTCGGCTACTAATCCTAAATCAAAATCCCAAGCGCACAGCGCTTGGGATTTTTTCGTGTGTATGCTTTACCTCTTCCTTATTCATACATTCCTTTGAATGAAGCCTCCCTGCGACCCCTACACGCCCCATTTAAGAGTCAATACCTCGGTATTCGAGGTATCGGGCTAAGATTTCAAAATACTTTTTGCGCTCTTGACAATCTTTTCCCCGTATGTTATAATATGGTTGCTACACAAATTGAATAGTTTCACACAAGGGTGTGTATTTTTATTTATGGTAAAAATGCATACTCCTCTTTCTGCATGCTCTTGTGGGAACAGATCGATTTGTGTAGCAACAAACGGAGGTGCGTTTTTCGTGCGTCTCTGTTTGAGGCGCACTTTTTATTTTGAAGGGAGAAGAGTATGAAAGAGCAGAAGCAAAAGAGTGAAAAAGGGCTTTCTAAGGTGAAGGAAAATATGGTTGATGCGTTAGAGAAAAACAAGGTGTTCGATACGGAGGCGGCTATGGTTGACGGTGCCATTGTTTGCTTTTCCCTTTTTGATTGTGACGAGCGCGAAGAAACTCTAACAGATAAAGCGCCCAATGACAGCTACAGTGCGCCACCGTATAATGCCGTGATTGAATTTCCGCAATGTGAGCTTGACTGAACAAAACTGAAAGCACCTATGCCCATAAGCATAAGTGCTTTTTATTTACCGCGCGTTACCGCACGCTCAAACAGCCTGCATTTTTTGCATCCGTAGGATAAAGCCCGATACCTCGGTATCCGAGGTATCGGATTACTATAACTGATATATAGTGACAAAAGCCAATGCATCGGTATTCGCTTTCCTTTTTGTCTGGAAAAGTCTTCGAATTATCAAAAAGTGAAAAAACATATGTTTTTTTGTTGCTTTTTTAAAAAACATATGTTATAATATATGCGGAGGTGAAAAAATGGATTATAATAAAATTATTTTAGAAATGTTGGGCAGAATACAAACTTTAGAAGAAAAAGTAGCTCTTTTAGAAACGGAGGGAAAACAAGTGATCGCAAAAAAGAACAGCGTGGGTTTGACGCAAACAGCAAGAGAATACATACTTTCGTGCAAATATGAAGCAAAGGCAAAAGGAAAAACGGAGGTTACCCTTCTTTGTAACGATATTCAAAAGGAACTGCATGTTAAAAATCGTCCTTATTCCATTTGCCGTGCCATGTACGACTGCATGGGGATAAGGGACGAGGTGCTTTCTGCACCGCCAAGCGGATTTTCTACAACTGTAAAAATCAAATATTACATTGAATAAGAAGAGATAGCACGTTGAGAAGCACCTATGCCCATAAGCATAAGTGCTTTTTATTTACCGCGCGTTACCGCACGCACAAAGAGCCTGCTTCCTTTGCCGCCGTATGATAAAGCCCGATACCTCGGTATTCGAGGTATCAGGCTGGCTTTTAATCTGTTATTGCTTTCCTAAAGGGGTACGGCGGAAGCTGCCGTCCGTTTCGATGCGCTCACCGTTGAGGTAGGAGAGAAAGCCTACTGTGGAATAGACAAAGGTATCGAGGAAAGCGTCGCCGTCAAGTGCTTCCTGCTCTCTGCCGGAGAGGAGCAAGCTCGTCTTGAAGGGAACAGGGGAGAGCAGAATGATGCGAACATTTTTCTTGCCCTTGATCTCCTTCGATGCCCAGTCCACCTTAGGGAGGAGCCGTGTGCCCCTCGGGGTGTCCGTCAACTCGGTATGAAACATGGAAAAATAGGAAAGCCCCTTAGGAAGTGCCGTGTAAAACCCCGGCATAAAGAAACTGTGGACACGCGTGAAAACATTGGCATACCCAAACACTTGGGAATGCATATAAAGTCCGATATCGGTCAAATGTAAATGTCGCCTTGCGTGAACGGTTCCCCAAAGGGTGAGAATGTAACGTGTGTCGGGCGTATCGATCATCACATCTGCACGGCTTGTCGGATGAAAAGCACCCGCGTATCCCGAGCCGGATACGGCAAAGCCAAGATTGTGATTTTCCGCAAAGCGACGAAGCTTTGCAAGCGTTTCACGGCGGCGGCGAAAGGCGCGAAACGCACGGTAAACAAGGTGAGCTGCCCAAATGGCAATACCAAGCAGCGTAAGCTGAAAGAATAACAGCACCCACGCGCGAAATACGGTGTTCTCAATGAGAAAATAGAGCGTGGCGATGGTGGCAATGAGTGCACCAAGCACGAGCCACCTTACGTAAGAGGGTAGAGGCGCGCGGTTGTGTACACACGCAAGCATTTCCTGTATTTTCATGGGCTCGCCGAGGTCCTCGCAGGCTGCGAAAAAGGCGTCACGCTCCGAAGCACCGCCGAGCATTTTGTGATACACCGCATCCTCTATGTGCGCGGCATATTCTTCGGCAACTGCACGCCGCCGCTTTTTGGACTTGATATCCGCGGCGATATGATTGGAATATCTTATGATGGATTCTTCAAGATCAAATGCTTCGCTTGCGCGAAGGTTATCAGCGCGCTTCATTTTTTAGCCTCCGTAAGGACGCCCTCCATCCCCTTGGAAAACTCACGCCAGCATGCTTCAAGATAGCCGAGATGCAATTCGCCTGCCGCAGTGATGCGGTAATAACGGCGTACACGGCGCATGCCCGGTGCGGCTTTTTCATAGGTGTCAAGATAACGCTCCTTGACCATCGCATGTAAAATAGGGTAAAGAGTACCCTCGCTCAGACGAAACACATTTTCCGAGCGCGCCGATAGCTTTTCGACGATCTCATAGCCGTAGGTTTCTCCTTCGGAGATCACCTTTAAAATGGCAAGTGCCGCTCCGCCGCGGATCAGATCCTTTTCAATTCTCATCTTTGTTCCTCCCAATCATTAAAAATGATAAGCATCGAATTAAAATTTTAATTATAGTCCCCGTCATCATAAACGATCAATACCTCGATATTCGATGCATCGGTATCCGAGGTATTAACAGTATAACACAGAATATGTAATTTGTCAAGGGGGGGGAGTGTATTTTGCGCAGTACGGATTGACATTCTCGTATCCGTGTGCTACAATAAAGACATCAACTCCATGGGAGGATATTATGACGAATTGGCTTAGCAATGCGGTGGTGTACGAGATCTATCCGCAGTCCTTTTACGATACAAACGGGGATGGCATTGGGGATTTGCGCGGTGTGATCGAAAAGCTTGATTATATCGAAGCATGCGGCTTCAACGTGATCTGGCTCAATCCCATCAATGAAAGCGCCTTTCTCGACGCGGGCTACGACGTGACCGACTTTTATAAGGTCGCATCTCGCTACGGCACCAACGAAGATTACAGAGAGCTTTGTGAGAAGGCGCACGCGCGCGGCATGCGCGTCCTCTTTGACCTTGTTGCAGGGCATACCTCTGTCCATCACCCGTGGTTTATCGCGTCCGCCAAGGCGGAGAAAAACGAATATTCCAACCGTTACATCTGGACAGAGGGTGCGTTTGATTACGGCGCAGGCATCTCGGGCTACGCCGAGCGTGACGGCAACTACATCAATAACTTCTTCTGGCATCAACCCTCCTTGAATTACGGCTACGCCCATCCCGATCCCGCGTGTCCTTGGCAGCTGCCCGTCGACCACCCCGATTGCCGTGCGACGCTGGAAGAGCTCAAAAGGATCATCGGCTTTTGGATGGATTACGGCACCGACGGCTTCCGCGTGGACATGGCGGCGTCGCTCATCAAGGGCGATACCGACGGAAGCTATATGCAAGCCCTTTGGAAGGAAGTCAAGGAATATATCCATGCGAAAAATCCCGAATGCCTGCTGATTGCCGAATGGGGCTTTCCGCGCAATGCCATCAAGGCACACTTCGATCTTGACTTTCTCCTTCATTCGGGACAAAGCGCCTACACCTCGCTTTTCCGTCATGAGAAGGGAAGAAACACCACCCGTCTTTTCGTCGGCGACAGCTATTTCCATACGGACGGCAAGGGCGATCTTGACGAATACCTAAAGGTCTTCTTGCGCGACAGCGAGGAGATCCGCGGGCGCGGCTATATTGGACACATTACGGGCAATCACGATATCCCCCGTCTTGCCCATGGCAGAAGCGTGCCCGAGATCAAATGTGCCATGACCTTCCTCTTTACTATGCCGGGCGTTCCCTTCGTCTATTACGGTGACGAGATCGGTATGGACTTTATCGAAGGGCTCCCCACCAAGGAGGGCGGCTACATCCGCACGGGCTCAAGAACCCCCATGCAATGGGGCGCAGGGAAGAACCACGGCTTTTCGGAAAGCGATATCCCCTATCTTCCCACCGATGACCGTGTAGATGCCCCCACCGTCGCCGCGCAGGAAGGGGATAAAGACTCGCTCCTATCCTTCGTTAAGACGCTCATCAAGCTCCACAGGGAAACCCCTGCCCTTTGGGCGGATGCACCCCTGCGCGTCATCCATGCAGGCTATCCCTTCGTGTTTGAACGCACCGACGGCGAAAAAACAATTGTCGTTGCCATCAATCCGTCGGCGAGAGAGTACGACATTCCCTTAGAAGACGCCCATCCTTTGCTCGCGCAAAATGCGAAGGTGAAAGGCAACACTCTCTATATGGGAGGCGTCAGCCTTTTCGTTGGGGAAAGAAAGTAAAGTCATACAAAAAAGAGGCGCATGCGCCTCTTTTTTTTGCTTTTTCCCTCTTGACAAACAACATTTTGCGTGCTATAATGCAAATGTAAACCGATGAACGAGAAGAGTACCCTTGACGGAAACTTACAGAGAGCCGCGGACGGTGGAAAGCGGTAGCGAAAGCCTTGGGGAATGGACTCGGGAGGGCGGTCGAACGCCGAAAGGTCAGTAGTAACCGACGGGAGCCGAACCCGTAAAAAGACGGAGCGTGTTAAGCACGTGCGAAAAGTGGGCGCATGCGCGTCAACTTGGGTGGTACCGCGAAAGAAATTTCGTCCCAAGCGTATTTTCGCTTGGGCTTTTTGTTTGTATTACGACATCAAAAAGCCTGCCAATGAAAGGAGAACTACGATGTTCACAGCTGAAGAAAAGAAAAAGATCCCCTACAAAATTTATCTCTCCGAAAGCGAGCTTCCCCGTGCATGGTACAACCTGCGCGCGGACATGAAAAATAAGCCGGCTCCCCTTCTCAATGCCGCAACCAAGGCACCCATCACCAAGGAGGAGCTTGCTCCCGTATTCTGTGAGGAGCTGATCGAGCAGGAGCTCAACGATACCGACGCTTATTTCCCCATCCCCGAGGAGATCGTCGATTTTTATAAGATGTACCGTCCCGCTCCCCTGATCCGTGCATATTGCCTCGAAGAAAAGCTTGGCACTCCCGCCAAGATCTACTATAAGTTCGAGGGCAACAACACGAGCGGAAGCCATAAGCTCAACTCTGCCATCGCACAGGCGTATTACGCCAAGAAGCAGGGACTTCGCGGCGTCACCACCGAAACGGGTGCAGGACAGTGGGGCACAGCACTCTCCATGGCTTGCTCCTACTTCGGGCTTGACTGCAAGGTCTACATGGTCAAATGCTCCTACGAGCAAAAGCCCTTCCGCCGCGAGGTCATGCGCGTCTACGGCGCAAACGTGACCCCCTCTCCCTCTATGGAAACCGAGATCGGAAAAAAGATCAACGCCGAGCATCCCGGTACCTCGGGTAGCCTTGGCTGCGCCATTTCCGAGGCGGTCGAAGCTGCACAGAACCTTGACGGCTACCGTTACGTGCTTGGAAGCGTTTTAAATCAAGTGATGCTCCATCAGACCGTCATCGGTCTTGAAACCAAGACGGCAATGGACAAATACGGCGTTAAGCCCGATGTCATCATCGGTTGCGCGGGCGGCGGCTCTAATCTCGGCGGTCTTATCGCTCCCTTTATGGGTGAAAAGCTCCGCGGAGAAGCCGACTACCGCTTCATCGCCGTTGAGCCTGCATCCTGCCCCAGCTTTACTCGCGGAAAGTTCGCGTATGACTACTGTGATACGGGCATGATCTGCCCCCTTGCCAAGATGTGCACGCTCGGCTCTGACTTCATTCCTGCCCCCAACCACTCGGGCGGACTTCGCTATCACGGCATGAACCCCATCCTTTCTCAACTGTATGCCGACGGTCTTATGGAGGCCGTCACCGTACAGCAAACCGAGGTCTTTGCCGCCGCAGAGGAGTTTGCACGTGTTGAGGGCATCCTTCCCGCTCCCGAAAGCTCCCACGCCATCAGGGTCGCGATCGATGAGGCCTTGAAGTGCAAGGAAACAGGGGAAGAGAAGGTCATTCTCTTCGGTCTTACGGGCACGGGCTATTTTGATATGTACGCCTATGAAAAGTTCCACGACAACAAAATGGAAAACTATATCCCCACCGATGAAGAAATTGCGCGCGGCCAGCGCAATCTCCCGACTGTTTAATTTTTAAATCCTTAACTGCCCGTGCGTCCAAGATGAAAATTGGCTGATCGGGCAGTTTTTATCCGATTTTTAAGGAGAACAAAATGGTACTTGAACTCAAAAGCATCGACAAATCCTTTGGCGAAAAAGAAGTCCTCAAGGGTGTTTCTTTTACAGCGGAAGGTGGAAAAGCGTTCGGTCTGCTCGGCAGAAACGGCGCAGGTAAAACAACGTCCATTCGCATCTTGATGAACGTATTTCCGGCGAATGGCGGAGAGGTTTTGATCGACGGAAAGCCTATTGATTACGATAAGATCGGCATCGGTTATCTTCCCGAGGAGCGCGGTCTTTATCCCAAAAAGATCATCATTGATCAGCTTTGTTATTTCGCCGAGCTGAAGGGCATGAGCCCTAAGGATGCCGTTAAGGCGGTGGATTATTGGCTCGCAAGACTCGGTATGACAGAATACCGCAATAAGCGCCTTGACACCCTCTCCAAGGGAAATCAGCAAAAGATACAGCTGATCACCGCCTTAGCGCACAATCCCAATATCATCATCCTCGACGAGCCCTTTTCTGGTCTTGACCCCGTCAATGCCATGCTCCTTAAGGATGTGGTCAAGGAGGAGATCGCCAAAGGTAAGATCGTCCTCTTTTCCAGCCATCAGATGAGCTATATCGAGGAGTTTTGCGACAGTATTGCCATCTTAAGCGCGGGCAGAGTCGCCATCAGCGGCGATCTCCACGAGATCAAGAGAACCTATCCGCGCGATAAGCTCGTCGTCAGCACGGTAAGCCCCGATGGGATCGTAGCAGACTTCGGGGATGCATGCACCCTGCGCGAGGACGGTACGCTTCTCATCAAGCTTACAAGCCCCGACGAAAAGCAAGCGGTCATGAAGCGTCTGGTCGAGGGCTACGATATCGATGAGGTCAAGGTGTTTGAGCCTTCTCTCAACGATATTTTCGTCGAATATGCAGGAAAGCAGATTTGAGGTGACGGACGATGAAGCAGTTTGGAACAATATTAAAATTTGAGCTCAAGGGCTACCTAAGAAACAAAGTATTCGTTGGCATCACCATATTTCTCGTGCTCGCCATCGCCGTCGTGATGTTCATTCCCAACATCATCGCCGCGTTTGATTCGGACGAGGGCACGGACACCGTCCCGACCGACCGTCCCGTGATGCTCATCTATGCCGAGGACGAAGCACTCGCCTCCCTCGTGAGCACCTATTTCGAAGCCTCTTTCCCCGAGTACGAGGTCAAAATCGCCAACGGCGGCATAGATGAGCTGAAGGGTGAGATCACGTCGGGCGAGGCAGAGTGCGCATTCGCCATGAGCAGCCCCGCTTCCTACACTTATTACGTGAATAATCTTTCCATGTACGACTCCAATATGGCGGTCGCTGACACCGTCCTGCAAGAGGTCTTTCGTATCGGTGCCATGGTGGAAAACGGAATTGCTCCCGACGTAGCGGGTGAGATCCTTTCGGTACAGATCGAAAGCCAAAGCGAAACGCTTGGCAAGGATCAGATGCAAAACTTCTTCTATACCTATATCATGATCTTCGCCCTCTACATGGTCATTCTTCTGTACGGTCAGATGGTCGCCACCAACGTAGCAACCGAAAAAAGCTCCCGTGCCATGGAGGTTCTCGTAACAAGCGCAAAGCCCACAAGCATGATGTTCGGCAAGGTGCTTGCCTCTTGCATTGCAGGCTTTTCTCAGCTCGTTCTCGTGTTTGGCACGGCGATCCTCCTTTACAACGTCAATAAGGAAGCCCTGTCGAACCCCCTGATCTCCTCCATCTTTGATATCCCCGTCGAGCTCTTCCTCTATCTCATCCTTTTCTTCGTGCTCGGCTTCCTCATCTACGCCTTTATGTTCGGCGCGATCGGCTCGACCGCATCCAAGCTTGAGGACATCAATACCTCTGTCATGCCCATCACCTTCCTCTTTATCATCGCCTTTATGGTGGTTATGTTCTCGATGGGAAGCGGCTCTGTCGACAATCTTGCCATGCTCGTCTGCTCCTACGTTCCCTTTACGTCACCCATGGCAATGTTCACGAGAATTTGCATGAGTACCGTTCCTTGGTACGAGATCCTGATCTCCGTTTCCATTCTTGTCGCATCTACCCTCGGGATCGGCATCCTCGCTGCCAAGATCTACCGCGTCGGCGTGCTCCTCTACGGCACGCCGCCCAAGCTCGGCGCCATTCTCAAAACCGTCTTTAAAAAGCAATAACTCAAACAAAAACCGCACGGATTTCCGTGCGGTTTTATATTTTTAGTCTTCCTTTGTTTCGCCGAATTCAGCAAGCTCCAAATTCTTATTATATTCGAGTGTATGGCGGATATGCCACTCGGAGGGGAAGAGAAGGAAGTTGTTTCCTCTGAAGTCCACCACCCACTTGACGTCATACAGGTGAAGCGCTTTGGGGTCGGTATCGCCCACAATGCGGCGGATAAGGGTGTACGACTGCGGATAGGAGCGATATTTCACCCCGTACTCCGACAGCATGCGCGACTCAAGCACCTCAAGCTGTAATACGCCGACAACGCCGACAAAGACGCGCTCCATACCCGTTTCGGGCTCGGTGAAGATCTGGATCGCACCCTCTTGCGCGATCTGGTTCATGCCCTTTGCAAACTGCTTGCGCTTCATCGAGTCCACCTGCTCTACCATGGTAAACACCTCAGGCGCAAAGGTAGGAATGCCCTCAAAGCGGACCTTCATATCCTTGTCGCAAATGGTATCACCGATCGAGAAAATGCCGGGATCAAATACGCCGATGATATCACCCGCATACGCTTCGTCAATGACCTCGCGCTCCTGCGCCATCATTTGCTGTGGCTGGGAGAGCCTTAAGGGCTTGTCGCCCTGCACGTGGTAATATTCCTTCATGCGGTCAAAGCGTCCCGAAACGATACGCATAAAGGCAATGCGGTCGCGGTGCGCCTTGTTCATGTTTGCCTGGATCTTGAAAACGAACGCCGAGAAATGATCCGATGCCGGCTCAACCGTGCCCTCCTCCGTCTTACGCGCCAAGGGGGCAGTCGTCATCTGAAGGAAGTTTTCAAGGAAGGTTTCAATACCGAAGTTATTGAGTGCCGAGCCGAAGAATACGGGGGAAAGCTTACCGTGGCGCACCTTCTCAAGGTCAAAATCAAAGGAAGCCACGTCAAGAAGCTCCACCTGCTCCACAAGCTCTGCGCGGCGGTATTCGCCGATCAGCTCGTCAAGTCTTGCGGTATCTGTGATATCACAGTCCACGGAAGCCAAACGGTCGCGTCCTCTGTGCGAGTCGCTGTAGGAGATGACGCGTCGGTTCACGCGGTCAAACACACCCTTGAAGTTGACACCGCAGGAAATGGGCCAGTTCATCGGATATGTGCCGATGCCGAACTCCTTTTCCAGCTCGTCGAGAAGATCAAAGGGATCGCGCGCCTCGCGGTCCATCTTGTTGATAAAGGTGAAAATGGGGATATCGCGCATCGCGCATACCTTGAAGAGCTTGCGCGTCTGCGGCTCAATACCCTTTGCCGCGTCAATGACCATGACCGCCGAGTCCGCCGCCATCAGGGTGCGGTAGGTGTCCTCCGAGAAGTCCTGGTGTCCGGGGGTATCAAGAATATTGATGCAAAAGCCCTCGTATTCAAACTGCATGACCGACGAGGTGATGGAAATACCTCTTTTCTTTTCGATCTCCATCCAGTCCGAAACCGCGTGATGGTCGGATGCCTTGCCCTTGACCGAGCCCGCCGTCTGGATGGCACCGCCATAGAGAAGGAACTTTTCGGTTAAGGTGGTTTTACCCGCGTCAGGGTGGGAGATGATGGCGAAGGTACGCCGTCTGTTGATTTCTTCTGTCAAATTGCTCATGTATTTTCCTTTAATCTTATTTCTGTTCGGGATAAATGGATCTTTTCACCGTCGTCATACCGGCAAACGCCTCTTCGCAAAGACCCTCAAAGTCCACCTTTGCGAGCTGTGCCATCACCTTTTCCTTTTCGGGACGGGTACGGGGATGTCTTGGAGTGAAGACGGTACAGCAGTCTTCAAACGGGAGAATGGAGGTTTCAAAGGTGTCGATCATGCGCGCTATACGGATGATCTCCTCCTTGTCCATGCCGATGAGAGGACGGAATACGGGCATATTTACCACGCTGTCGGTCACACCGATGGCTTCCAGCGTCTGGCTTGCCACCTGACCGAGGCTCTCACCCGTCACAAGCGCACCGCAATGGTAGCCGCGCGCGCATCGCTCGGCAAGCGTCATCATAAAGATGCGCAGAAGAAGGGTAAAATAATCCTCCTCGCAGTTGTCGCGAAGCTCCTCTTGAATATGAGTGAGGGAAATGACGTGAATATACATCTTTCCCGTGTATGCGCACACCTTTTCGGCAAGCGTAAATACCTTTTCTCTTGCCGCCTCGCTCGTGTAGGGGAAGGACTCAAAGTGGAGCGCCTCGATCTCAAGACCTCTCTTTGCCATCATGTATCCCGCTACGGGAGAGTCAATGCCGCCCGAAAGGAGCAGCATGCCGCGCCCTGCCGATTTGTAGGGCATACCGCCCGCACCGCGGAGCTGTCCCGCATGTACGTAAGCCGCGCTCTCGCGGATCTCCACGCGAACCGTCACCTCGGGGTTGTGAATGTCCACGCGAATGCCGGGCAGGCTTTCAAGAATGGCACCGCCCACCTCTGCCGCAATCGCGGGAGATGCGAGAGGGAAGCGCTTGTCGGAGCGCTTGGCATCCGCCTTAAAGGTGCGAACGCCGAAAAGCTTTTCGGGCAGGTATTCCTTGACCGTTTTAAGGATGCTCTCCATGGTCTTTTCACAGACTGCCGCGCGCGAAACGGCAACGATACCGAAAATGCGGCAGCACTCCTCGGTCATGCCGTCAAGGTCGCAGGAATCGTCCTCGGGCTCAATATAGACGGTGCTTTGTGCCGTTGAAATACGGAATTTTCCGTACAGTGCGGCGCGCGCGCGCAATTCTCGCGTGAGTGACGCTTCAAAGCTTGAGCGATTTGCGCCCTTTAAAACAATTTCGCCGTATTTACAAAGAATAACCTCGTTCATTCTGCTTTTCCGTTCTTATTTGAATTTGATCTCGGCAACGCGCAGGCACAGGCTTTGTCCGTAGCGGTAGCCGATGAAATTGAATTTCGTTGTATCGCCTGTCTGCTCAAAGGGAAGGTCCTCGTCTGAATCCATCCATTTTGCGGAAAGGATCTCTGAGGGGATTTTGTCAAAGGCGATAGCGCTCTCGTCGTGAAAGGAGAGAGAAACGTTTGCGTTGCCGCTTGCGCGCCCGGGATTGAAATGGAAGAGGTATGCGGTCTTTTCATCCTCCGCATCGCGAAGCCAAAAGTCGCGGGTGTTCTCGTACGTAAGGAAGGGACGACCGTTATAGATCGCCTTGCCGTATGCCTGCATCCAGCGACCGATACACTCCATTGTACCTCTTTGCATGGCGGGAACGGTGCCGTCGGCGTTCGGACCGATGTTAAGAAGGAAGTTTGCGCCTACCTTGCGGCATTCGCACAGCTCCTCGATCAACGTCTTTACCGATTTAAAGTTAATGTCGTCCGCTGCGCCCCAATGGTCGGTCAGCGTTTCACACATTTCACCCGCCACGTACTTGGCTCTGCCCGTCTGATCGACGGCGGAGGGCATACCTCTCTCGTAGGTCACGGCGTCGATCTCAATCGCCGCACCGAGCTCGCCTCTTTTGGAGAGACCTGTATTGTTGATGATCATTGCCTCGGGCTGATTCTTGCGGATGATGCCGTAAAGCACATCTTCGTGCCAATCGTCACTTGGCTTCGACCAGTTGCCGTCAAACCAAAGACCGCCGATCTTGCCGTACTCGGTGCAGAGGATTTCTACACTCTTGTTGAGATAATCGAGATAGGAAGGAAAGTTGTCGTTAAAATCGGGATGGTACCAGTCAAGGGTCGTGTGATAGAAAAAGGGAACGATGTCGTTCGCGCGGCATTCCTCAACAAATTCACGCACAAGATCGCGTCCTGTCGGGGAGTGCATGACATCAAAATCGTTCAGTCCTTTCGTGTCGTAAAGCGAAAAGCCCTCGTGGTGACGGGTGGTAAGACAAATATATTTGCATCCCGCCGCCTTTGCGACAGAAACGATATCTGCCATGGAATCCACACGGAAGGTGTCACGAAGCTTGGCGTATTCCGAAATGGGTGTGCCATTTTCTTCCTTTAAAAAGCTGTAACGCCACTCGCCTGCATTGAGTTGCGAGTAAAGCCCAAAATGCACGAACATTCCGAAGCCGAGCTGTTCAAATCTTTTGATATAATCCTTTGGAATGGGGGTATTGTTATTCACAACCGTATCACCTTTCGTGAAAAAAAAGATCAATCACCGCACATTGTATCATATTTCATAATAAAATGCAAGAGAAAAAGCAAAACATAAAAGCTTTTTTGAAAAAACTTTATAAAACCTCTTGACAAATAAAAGGCACCGTGCTATAATGTGTAAAGCAATTTACTTTACACCGAGGTGAGCGCCGTGTTTGAGAAGAATATGCACATCACATTTCTCCTCGATTTTTACGGCGGTGTCCTTGCAGACCGCACGCGGGAATTGCTCGAAATGTATTATTTCGACGATATGTCGCTCGCCGAAATTGCCGATGCCGTCGGTATCACCCGTCAAGGGGTGCGCGGCGGTATCAAAAAGGGCGAAGAGGAGCTTTTGTTTTTAGAAGAGAAGCTTGGACTTGCCGCTCGCCACTCCGCCATCACCGAAAGCGCAAAGCGTCTTCTTTCGCTTGCCGAGCGCCTCAAGGCGGAGACCGAAACCCAAGAAACACGGGCTTTGCTTGACGAGATCGTCAAATGCACCGATGCCGTCTTGTATCGCGAAAAGGAGGAATAACCTTGCTCGAAGGCTTAACCGAAAAACTGACAAATGCCTTAAGGCGCTTTCGCAGTAAGGGAAAACTCACCGCGGCTGACGTCAAGGAGGGAATGCGCGAGGTCAAGCTCGCACTTCTTGAAGCCGATGTAAACTTCAAGGTCGTCAAGGAGTTTGTAAACAAGGTCACCGAGCGTGCCGTTGGAGAAACCGTCCTTGAGAGTCTTCTCCCCGCACAGCAGATCGTCAAGATCGTCAATGAGGAGCTGATCGCCCTCATGGGCGGTGACAGCCCCAAGCTCGAAATCTCTTCCCGCCCCCCGACCGTCGTTATGATGGTGGGTCTGCAGGGCGCAGGTAAGACCACCCACGCGGCGAAGATCGCCGCCATGTATAAGAAGCAGGGCAAAAGCCCCTTGCTCGTTGCGTGTGACGTTTACCGTCCCGCCGCCATCGATCAGCTGAAGGTCGTCGGCGAAACGGTCGGCGTTCCCGTCTTCACGCTCGGCGATAAGGTTTCTCCCGTGAAGATCGCAAAAGAGGGCGTTGCCCATGCGAAAAAGAACGGACATGACCTTGTGTTCATTGATACCGCAGGACGCCTTCAGATCGACGAAGTCTTGATGGCAGAGCTTGAAAACATTAAAAAAGAGGTCGATCCCACCGAGATCCTTCTCACCGTCGATGCCATGACGGGTCAGGAGGCGGTCAACGTCGCAAAGGCGTTTGACGAGCTGCTTGACGTGACGGGCGTCGTCCTCACCAAGATGGACGGTGACGCGCGCGGCGGTGCCGCACTTTCGGTGCGCTACGTGACGGGCAAGCCCATCAAATTCATCGGTACGGGCGAAAAGCTTGATATGATCGAGCCCTTCCATCCCGACCGCATGGCATCCCGTATCCTCGGTATGGGTGATGTGCTCTCCTTAATTGAAAAGGCGGAGCAAGCCTTCGACCAGAAGCAAGCGGAGGAGATGGAGCGCAAAATGCGCGAAGCCACCTTCACTCTCGACGATTTTCTCGAGCAGCTCCACGCCCTCAAAAAGATGGGCAACCTCGATCAGATTCTCTCTATGCTCCCCGGTATGAAGCCGGGCGCACTCAAGGACGTCAACGTCGATGAGGCGCAAATGGCACGCACCGAGGCGATCGTCCTTTCCATGACCAAAAAGGAAAGGGTCAACCCCGACATCATCAACGGCTCTCGCCGTAAGCGTATCGCCAAGGGCTCAGGCACCTCGGTCGAGGACGTGAACCGCCTCTTAAAGCAGTTTGATCAGATGAAAAAGATGATGAAGCAGATGACGGGCGGCGGCATGAAGCGTAGAGGCATGTTCGGTCGCGGCATGAAAATGCCCTTTTAATTCGTTTTTTTAAAAAAATAATATAAAATTTTTCGGAGGAAAACAACAATGGCAGTAAAAATCAGACTTACCAGAATCGGTGCAAAGAAGGCTCCCTTCTATCGCGTTGTCGTCGCTGACGGCAGATATCCCCGCGATGGCAGATTCATCGAGGAGCTCGGCTACTACAACCCCATGACCGACCCCGTAGAGGTTAAGATCGACGCTGAAAAGGCAAAGAAGTGGCTTGGTAACGGCGCACAGCCTACCGAGACCGTCAAGGCTCTCCTTAAGAAGAGCGAGATCATCTAAGTAGGGTCTGTCACGATGGATTACAAACAGATACTTACAGATATCGCCCGTGCCATCGTCGATACGCCCGAAGAGGTTAAGGTAGAAGAAACGGTAGAAGAGAACGAAGTAAAGCTTCTTCTCACCGTTGCTCCCGACGACACCGGTATGGTGATCGGCAGACACGGCAAAATTGCCAAGGCGATTCGCTCCGTGATGAAGGTTGCCGGCAACAAAGAAGGCAAGCGCATCACCGTCGAGATCGAGTAAACGCAAAAAAACGCTTTCGAAAGAAAGCGTTTTTTTATTTTCGCATATACTGACGGTATAAAGGCAAAGAGGTGTCATATGGCTTTTTTCGGTGTGTTTGGAGGTAGTAGGGAAGCGCGTGCCCGATTTGAAGGACGCACGGTGTTTCTCTCAGCACCTGCCCTGCATTTTTCCATAGATGGCAGGGTCGCGCTTTGTCACGATGGGGCAAAAACGCTTGAGGAGCTTGCCATCGCGAACGCCCCCTTTTTCGCCGCAACGGCGTGCCCCCATCAAGCAAAGCTTGGGAGCGAGCGGCTCTCCTCGCTTTTTCGCCGCTACGGCAAACGCTTCAAACGGTATATCCTTTGCCCTTGCGCCTTTGCCCTCTATGATGCTAAACGCGCGATGCTCTTCTTTGGCGGCACACACGGCGAAAAATGCTTTATGGAAGAAATGGACGGCGCGATCCTCTTTTCCTCTCTCCCCGACCTTTTGCGTGAGCCCATTCCCGTGGATTTTGCCATTTTAAAATAAAAACGACCGCCGAAGCGGTCGTTCTTTCTTATTTCTCCAAGAAGGTATACAGCATCTTCGCTACGTCAGCTCGGGTGAGGGAAGCGTTGCTCGTGGGGGTGGAAAGTGCTCCCATTGCGTGGAGGGTACCCACCTCGGCACGTGCCCAAACGGGAACGTCAGAGCCCTGCGCAAGCACAGCGGCGCTTTCATCTGCCTTGACGTCCATCATATTGCAAACGATCACAGCCGCCTCTGCCGCAGTCACGGCACGGTCTGCCTCAAAATAAAGCCCTTCTCCGTTGAAGGATCCGCGCACAATTCCCATTTTCTGCGCTGTGGCAATATAGGGGCGCACCGATGCGGGGATTTGGTCGTTGTCGTCAAAGCAGGTGGCAAAGAGGTCGTTTGCGGGCGTGATGTCTGCCACCTTCATTGCCATAGCGGTAAATTCACCGCGCGATACCGTTGCATCGGCATCAAAATACATGCCGTCGCCCGAAAGGCGTCCAAGCATGACACCGGCGTCTGAAAGCGCGATCGCGGCAAGCTCGGTTTCCGTTCCGCAAAGATCCTCGTATACGAGAGAAGAGGAACGCTTTTTGACCGAAACAGAAACGGTAGACTCGGTAGAGAAGTGCCCGTACTCGTCACGCACGACGTAGGAGAAGCTGTCCTTGCCCGCAAAGCCGTCGTCGGGCGTGTAGCGGAAGGAACCCGTTTCCTTGTCAAGCAGGGTGAGCGTTCCCTTCTTCGGGTAAGCGGTCACACGGAAGTGGAGGCGATCTCCCTCGGCATCAGATGCCGTAAGCGTGCCGAAATAGGAAATGTCGGTCTGTGTTAAAACGGAGAGCGCACCGCCTGCCGCTGTGGGGGCGGTGTTTTTCTTGTCGAGCAAACGGATGCGGCATTTGATCTCTGAGCCGCCCGCGATATTACCTGCCGTAAAGGTAAAGCCGCTTTCCTCAACCGTTTGATCGACGGGAATAAACTTCAAAAGATCAAGTGCTGAGGCGGGAATGTTGTCGCCCTTTGATACGCGCGAGGATGCAAGAAAAAGAGAGCCCTCAGCGCGCTCGGGTAGGGAAACGACGGTGATGGAAGAGAGCTTGGGCGTGCCAAGCGCCTGCTTGAAATCCTTTTCGCGGAAGGAAAGGGTCTCGCCGAGGTAGCCGCTTTTGATGAGCATGGCATCCTCGGAAAAGCTTGCCGTGCCGTCGGAAAGACGCTCGGCTGAGGTCGGAACAAGTAAAATGCCGAAGATGAGGAGAAGTGCTAGGAAAAGAGTGAGGAGTTTTCGTTTCATGGCGTAATTTCCTTTCTAGGTAGTTTCTGTCATTATTCTTACCCCTCACGGCGCTTTTATACATTTTCAAAACGAAAGGAAGCCAAAAAGCGAAATTTTGCTGTCAAAAAAGCAAAAAGAAACCTTTACAACCACCCAAGCGGATGGTATAATAAAATTGCAGAAAATAAATATGGGAGCGGTCTATGAAGCATTCTGTATTTTTTAACAACGCGGAAAATCATTGGGATAACGCCCTGCCACTCGGCAACGGCGTTTTCGGCACCATGCTTTATTTTGAGGGCGGTACGCTCTATATGCCCCTTAATCACTACGAGGTGTATTATAACATCAACGACAGCGTCCTTCCTTCCACCTTTGAAAAAGAGGATCTAGCCGTGATCGCCGATGCGGATTCGATCGGAAAAGAGGGATGCTCCTACGGAGAAGCGCATCGCGCCTGCATAAAGAAGGCGGATGGCAACATCTCCCCCGAAGGCGAGCCGTTTTGTGAATACCGCATCACCAGAGAGCAAGCGCGCAACCCCAAAGCCTACGGTACTACGGCGTTTTCGGGTAGCTATCCC
>SVTN01000025.1:0-9258 GCA_015063765.1 Oscillospiraceae bacterium
GCGGAAATAAGAAGCCGTACCGTCGTATGCGGCGATTGAGGCTTGGTACAAAGTACCGCCGCCCGTAAGCGCATCGGCAGATGCGCCCCACACGATCTCGGGATCCTCTGCCGCCGACACAGAAAAGAAGCATGTGAGCATGAGTGTAAGCACCAAGCAGAGTGCTAAAGCAAGGGAAAATAATTTTGAAGATTTTACGGACCGTTTCATAAATATTCCTCCCAATTTATTATTATTGATAATAATGATACCACGTTCGGCAAAAAAAGTCAACAACCGTTGAAAAAATAGCAACATTTTTCTCTCACCCCTTCTCAAAGGGATTTTTCTCGCTGATATAGCGCTCGAAATCCTTTATCCCCCGAAAGACGAAGGCATCCTTTTTTCTTAAAACGCTGACGTCAACGAGGATTCTCGGTTCGGGTGAAATTGCGGTCAGCGTATCGCTTCTTTGCACCAGATTTTTGAACATAAAGCCAACCGCGAGGCCGTTTTCGATCATATTCTGCGCGGTGGAAAGCTGTTCGGTTTGCACCGAAGCGCGGGGTCACCGAAGAAAAAACGATGATCCATCGTTTTTTCAAGGATGTAACTGAAACAAAAAGAAATGAAGCAAATCTGCGATTTGCGCGCATTTCGACTATGTTTCAGGAAGTATTCGATCGTTCGCCGCAGAGCGACGCCCACTTGTGAGGCAGCAGCAAGGCGAAAACGCTTCGAGCGAAGCGAGAGCCTCCCTATTCCCTTTGTAAAAAACGAATGCTCGCGCATTCGTTTTTTTTCTTTATTTTTTATCGGTATAGCTCCGTCTGTATCTGTCGGGTGGGGCGCCGACTGCCTTGTGGAAGACCTGGATGAAGTAGGCGGGGCTTGCAAAGCCGCATTGCTCGGCGATCTCGCCGACCGAAAGGACGCCCGATTCGAGCATGTTTTTGGCGTTCGCCACGCGCACGTCGCGCAGAAAGGCGATGGGCGACACACCGAAGGCGCGCGAAAACTCGCGCCGCAAATAGGAGGTGCTGACGCCCAGCTGCTCCGCGACCGCCGCGACCGAGAGAGAGGCGTCCGAATAGCGTCTTTCGATGCTTTTTTTGGCTAAAAGCATCTTTTCGGGGGTGCGGCGAACCTCCTCCCGTCGGGTCATATCCTCAAGACGGGCAAGCAGCTCGTAGAGCGCCGCCATGGAGTGAAAATCAAGCGGTGTATCTATGTGAGAGGAGTAGACCAGCTTTTCAAACAAAAGGGGAATACCGAAGCTCCCGACGTCGATCACGGCGGCGTTGCGAAAATCAATATCCCGATCCAGCTTAAAGTGGACCGCCGCCATGCGCATATCGTCGAGGATCTCGGTGGTATAGGAGAGCCCCTTCGGGATAAATGTCACGCTTCCCTCGCCCGACACCATGCACTTCCCGTCCGCTTCTACCGAAACCTTACCGCTATAGCGATAAGACAAGCTGTAAAAATCGCGCGCATTTACGGTGACCTTGTCGCTTTTTCGTGCCGATGCGTAAAAGGCGCTGACCTCTGTGACCGCGGCATGCTTTTGATCCTTCACGGTATCACCTCCCTCTCTACTATACCACCCTTTTTCCCGTTTGTCAAGTTGCGATTTTATAAATTTATACCGAAACTTGTGATTGACAGGCGCGAAGGTGCGATATATAATGAGAGCGGAAAAACAAATAAGGAGGCGTACTATGAGCACGCAGAACTTCAAAGCGGCGATTGAAGAAGCCGCAAAGCGCATCGGCATCGACATGATCGGCTTTGCATCTAAAGCAAGATTTGAGGGCGTCGACCCCCAGCACAACCCCTTTTCCATCTTCCCCGAGGGAAAGACGGTCATCATGCTCGGCAAGCGTATCTGCCGCGGCGCACTTCGCGGCGTGGAGGAGGGCACCAATTTCGGTGACTATTCCCTCTTCGGCAAGAACTGGTTAGAGGACGAATTTCTCTCTCTTGCCTGCTACGACCTCGTAAGATTTTTGGAGGACAACGGCTGGGAGGCTTGCCCCCTCTTCCCCAATCCCTCGGAGCTTGGCCCTCAGGGTGTTTCTGTGGCAGACGGCAGACCCGCTCCCAACGTATATCCCGACTTTGACTATGCCGCGGTTGCCGCGGGACTCGGCGAGATCGGTCTTAACGGACTTTTCCTCTCCCCGAAGTTCGGCTCGCGCCAGCGCTTCCATATGATCATCACCGACTGTGAGATCGAAGAAACGCCCCTCTTTGAGGGACAGATCTGCGACGGGTGCGGCAAGTGTGCCGCCGCCTGCCCTCTCGGTGCGATCGACACCGAGAACACCGTAGAGATCGACATCTGCGGCAAGAAGATGAAGGTCGCCACCATCCATTACGACATCTGCCGCGGCTGTAAGAACGGCGCTTGCGTCAATCGCCTTGCCGCATCTGCACGTCCCGACCGCGTGGCAGCCCTCTGCAACAGAACCTGCCTCTGCCACTTAGAGGAAAACGCACTTCTTGAAAACAAGTTTGAAAACGGCTTCCGTCAGAGAGAGGCTTGGAGTGTCGGCGGTGCGGCACAAACCGCGTCCGGCAGGAACGTAGAGGCGGCAAACGTCTTGGGCGGCAGCTTTTCGAAGGACGGAAACAGGGGGGCACGCTAATGAAGCTCACTTCCCAAATGATCAAGGATAAGGCGAAGGAGCTTGGCATCGACTGTATTGCCATCGGCAACATCGAGCGCTTTAAGAACGCCCCTACGCTGATGTCCCCCATCACCTATTTCCCCGGTGCGAAGTCGGTCATTGCCGTCGCCATGCGTATCCCGAGAGGTACCTATCGCGGCATCGAGGAGGGCACGCACTGGCACAACTACACCTTTTATTCCTACAACAAATTAAACTCCTTCTTCCGTCCCCGTCTTTCCTATGAGCTTGCTTGCTTTATCGAGGACCACGGATGGGAGGCGGTAGCGCACTACCCTGCCGTTCCCGAAGGCAACGGCACCATGAAGGAGCCTGTGCGCGACGGTATTCCCCCCGACGTCGTTTGCAGCGTGCGCGTCATTGCCGCAGGCTGCGGCCTTGGCGAGATCGGCTTTTCCAAGGTCTTCTTGACCAAGAAATTCGGTCCGCGCGTCCGTCTTGGACTCATCTTCACCGACTGTGAGCTGGAGCCCGACCCCATCCTCTCGACGGGTGATATCTGCATCCATTGCGGTGCCTGTGCCCGTGCCTGCCCGGGTGACGCCATTCCCTCGGTCAAGGACGAAAGCAAGCGCCTCACCGTCGACTTTGGCGAAAAGGCAGTCTGGTGGGGCGACGTCCGCATGGGACGCTGTACCCTCTCGCACCACGGCATGAACAACGAATGCTCCCCCTTCCTCAAAAAAGAATTCCCCAATATGGCGTTTGACGTACGCCACAGCGAGATGACCGAGGAGGAGGCATACATCCTCTCCTACACCATGGCAAACGGCAAATGGGGACGCAAGCCCGAAACCGACCGCGTCATGGGCTACTACGACTACATCCTCACCCACACGGGCTACTTCGCCATCTGCGGTGCCAAGGGCTGTATCCGCGCCTGCATGAATGCGCTGGAGAAAACGAACAGGATCGAAAACACCTTCCACAACCCCTTCTACTACAAGAAGAGCTGGACGCTTTCGAACCAGCCCGAAACCGTTTCCGACGGCGTCAACCCCTACCGCGAGGAGTTCCTCGACGAAAACTACCCCGGTATTCGCGCAAACGAATACAAGAAAACAGAAGACTAAACAAAAAAACCGATCCTCACGGATCGGTTTTTTCTTGTGTATGTATTTTTTGACAATGCGGGCAAAGGGGCGTGCCGTCGGGTGCGATGGGGGTAATGTTGCGAAGGAAGAGCAGGCTCTCCACCTCGCGGCGATACAGCATTCTTTCTCGCTTACCACCCGTCGAAAGAGAAACAGGGGTGGGGAAATAGCCGTTGATGGCGGTTTCAAAATAGGTCTTTCCCTCGGCAGGGCAGACCGCCTCGGTGATCACCGTACGGCAGGCGGGGCAAGTATGGCGCAGAGACCGCGTTTTGAGATCGGTTTCGGCAACCAGCTGCTCTCCGCAGAAGGGACAAATATCCCTCTTTTCGTCTGCATAAACCATCGCGCGCAGAAGAAGCTGCTGCACGCGGCGGAAGGACTCAATATCAAAGAGGCTGAGATAGACGCTTCCCGGCTCGTCCGACGGCGAAGCAATCAGGAACTCCTCCGCATGGCAACGGGAGCGAAAGCTCTCAAGGTCCGCAGGCGTGCCGCCGGGCAGAAGAAGGATGCGGTAAAGCTTTTCCTTTTGCACCGAGATCATGATCGCCTTTTTCTTGCCGACCGTCACCGTGCGCAAGAGAAGCCTATAATCACGGAAGCGCGCACGGGCGTGCATATGCATGAAGTCAATGGGCCGTTCGGCAAACTCGAAGCTGAAGTGTCCTGCCGCAAAGAGGGTGATGAGGTGGCAGTAGGCGGTGTAGCCGGGGGTGTTCTCCTCTTCCTCCTCGGGCTCCTCGATGACGTCAAGGCGATGCTCGGCAAACCATTTGAGAAGCTTGTAGATCTGCGCATAATCCTTGTGCACACGAAAGGTGGTGGACTTTTTAAGAACAAATCTGTCGATCCGCCCCTTACAGCTCTTGTAGACGGGGGACGAGCGTCTTGTGGAAAGCACGCGGTCGATGAAGAGCATCTTCTCGGCGCACCGCTCGGAAGCAACACGCAGGCGGTCACAATTGTGAATATAGCCCACGTGGAGCTTACCGATGGCAAGGAAGTATGCCAAATGGTTTTGCCGCTCCAGCAGGTTAAAGCGCATATCACGGGCGGCAAACATGGTGTCGGTCATCTGTTGCATCGCATGCGCGATAAAACGGAAAATGACAGTGATCGCCTTTGCAAATCCGATGTTTTCATAGGTGACGTAGCTGTCCTCATGCCTGAGAGTAAGCAGCTTTTTGGGGCGCATGCCCTCGCCGGGGGTAATGTTTCCCCAGGTTTCGCTGTGCACAGAGGCGTATGCAAGCGTGCGGTTGTTGATGACGTGCACCGATTCGACGGGCAAAAGCTCGGTTTTGTCCTTCAGGCGAATGATGGGGCGCGCAAAGATGCGCTTGATGGCGGGAAGCGCCGCAATGATCTTGTCAAGCGTCTTTTCAAGCGTCCGAATATCCAACTCCTCACGCATGGCAAACAGATTGACCTTCTGTATCGTGGCAAGGTCAAACTGCGTGTAGTTCATGAGTCCGCAGTTTTCCACCGCAAAGCGCAATACAGCGGCATATTCGGTATCAAGGCGCGAGGGGGTCGCGGCGTCTTTTTTTGTTTTCTTCACCGTTAATCCTCACTCAAGCGACGGATAAACTCGGCACAGCGCTGTAAGCCGCGGCGCGCAAACTCGGCAGCAAGCAGCTCCTTGTTCTCCACGCTCTTGAATTCCAGCTTCGTGACAACCTTGCTTAACAAAATGCGCTCAAGCGCCTCTGCCTTTGCCTGCTTCGACTTAGGGAAGCATGCACAGTATACGCTGACAAAGGATTCGATCTGATTGGCGATACGGTTACCGAAGGAAATGTTGTAGGGAGAGAGCAGCTCCTCCACCGCCTTGATGGTGGGATCGTTATCAATATCGATCGCGGGCGTTTGGCGTGCCTCCTCCAAGAGCGAAAGAAGCAGGTCGGCAGAGATAAAGCGGCGGTCAAGCGGCTCTCCGTTCGGGATCGCCTTGGGTGCACGCTTATTGAAGTTCATGGTGTGGGCGCGGTCGTACACCTTGTCGCTGATCTCAAAGGTGCTCTCGTCGCGGTTTGCCGTACCGATGAACCAGATGTTTCTTGGGATGCGGATGGTATGTCCGTCGGTGAGCCCCTCGTAAGGAATACGCTCGCCGTTCTCCACGCGGTAAAGACCGACCGAGAGAAGCTTGATCTCGCGCTTATCCTCCTCGTTCTCCATGAGAGAAAGGAAGTCGGAGAAGTAATACTCGACACGGCTAAGGTTCATCTCGTCAAGAACGATAAGGGTCAGGCGCTCGGGATGGAGTGCCGCGCGATAGAGGGCTTGGGTAAATTTTCTGGGGGTATAGGTACGGCTGAATTCGTTGTAATATCCGAGAAGCTCGTTCTTATCTCTCCAAGAGGATTCCACCTCGACAATATCACAAGCACCGAAGATCGCCTCGGTGAAGATCTTGGGAAGACTCGTCTTACCCGTACCGCTCATACCCTGCAGAATAGTCAAGCGTGTCGCGCCAAGTCCTGCAAGGAAGGTGGCAATATCCTCGGGCGTGTAAGAAAGGTGCAGACGGGATTCGCGCGCGTAGTCAACGATAAACTGCACAAGCTCGGGGAGCGTGATGGGTCTTTCCCCTGCCGCAAGGGCGGCGATCTCCTCGCCGAGCGCGACAGCCTTTTCATCCAGCTCGCTGAAGGCGGGGCAGGGGTCTGCCATCGGCACGGGGCGCGTTTCGGTTTCGGGTTCTTTTACAACGCCGCCGGGGGTCGTAACGATGTTCGCCTCAACGTTGACGTCCTCGGTCGAAAAGCTGAATTCCTTTTCGGTACCGTCCTGCTCCTGCGCGGGCAGGTAAGAAACAGGCGCAGGCGCCGCACTTTCGGTAGGAGCGGGCGCCATCCCCCCAACGGGTGCGGGGGTTAAGCCGCCGTTGGAAACGGGAGCGGGCGTCTGGGATGCGGCGATGTGCGTATCTGCCACGGTCGCGGCAACCACGATGCGCGACGCCTCTTCGTCGCTGATGCCACGGCTGTAGGGTCGGCGTATAAAGGCAAGCACCAGCACAGCAAGCGCCAAAACGAAGAAGAGGAGAGCATCGCTTTCCACATCGATCTCAAACAGTCCCCCTGCGTTCAAGGACGCAAACCCGGAGATCCACTCACGGATCATTTCCTCGTTCAGGTCCTGCGAGATCTCATAATACTTTCCAAAGGAGCCTGTCAAAAAGGAGCACACAACACCCAAGCCCATTCCGCCGAGGGCAAGTCGGTAAAAAATACGGGAGCGGAAAATGTACGCGCCGAGAAGCAAAACGAACAGTGCAGCCGAAAGAAGCACGATCATGAAAACAAAAAACGACGCGACACCAAAGGCTTCCGGAACAGAGGCTTTTCCCATTAAGCTGTCAAGTCCGTTAAAGACAAGGTCGTCAACGCTTGCAGGCTTGATAAACTCAACCCGCAAAATATCGCCAAGCGCGCTGAGGACGCCGCATACAAGCGCAAGGGCGCTGTAGATCATCATCTCGGTGCGGCAAAAACGCACCTTTTTGTCCAAAACGGGAAGAGGCTCCTTCTCACGAAGCAGCTGCCGTCCGAAAAAGACAACGCACAAAAGCAATACGATCGAGATAAAATACGGGATCGGACTGCCTGCCATATAATCTGCACGCGTGCCGGAGAGCATGTTGCAGATCATTGCATAGATCACGCCGCCGACATAATAAACGCCCGTGCCGACCACGGCAAGGATGGCGGTGCGGTTGACCGTCTTCGCAAGCCTTTCGAGGTTGGAAAGGAAGCGCAGTCCCAGCCCGAACACAATAAGCGCTGCCGAAAAATATCCCAGCACGCAAAGCATGAAAACGGTACTTACAATGAACTCCGAGTCGCCGAACAAAGCCTGGCTCGGTGCAAGCTTCAAAACCTCTGCGGGGTTTGAAAAAAGAGCATACTTAGCATAGGGGACGAAAAGAAGCGAAAGGATCAGCGCAAGCGCAAGTCCGCCAAGGGAAAGAAGCGTGATCCTTTGCCACTTCGGTTGGTCAAGCCAATGGGTGCGCGATCTCGCGGGAGCAGCAGGCGCCGAGGGCTCGGGTTGCTGTACAGTCTCCGTTTCTTGTGCCGCCTCGACGGAGGCAGTCTGTGTGTCTTCTGTTACCTGTGTTTCTTCCGCTTCAAGCAGATTTTGTTCTTCGTTCAAAATGACTTCTCCTTTACGGTTTTTGAAAAAGGCGCAGAATTTCTCCTGCAAATATAAAAGCATTGTACCACAAAAATTCATAAAGTTCAATGCTTTTGGCAAAAAAACGTTCATTTTCCAAAGTTTTTTTAGAAGGTAAAACCGACGGCTTGCTCTTGACACCTCGTTGCGTTTGTGATAAAATAGAGCAAGCTGGATCGTCTAAAGCAAAAACCCGAAAGAAGGCTAAAGCTCGCATGGCATACATTCTTATCATCTCAAGTGCAGGTCTTTTGATCACACTTTTCAACTTTCTCATAGACGGGGTGTACACCCTGTCGGCGTTCGGCGCTCTGCTTCTCACGACCGCCGTGGGTATCTTCGCCGTCATCGCCGTCGACGGCGTGTTCGCCTTTCTCATCCGCCGTCTGCCCGAAAAGTGGTTTGCGCCCCTGAAGCCCATCTTCTCGGTCGGCGAGCGCGAAACCCGCTTCTATCGGCGCATACGGCTTACAAAGTGGAAAAAATTTGTTCCCGAGCTCGGTTGCTTTACAGGCTTCCATAAGGACAAGCTCAAGGAGCCGAAAAACGCTTCCTACCTCGGAAGATTTCTGCTGGAATCCAACTACGGTGTCGCAGGGCACGTCGCGGGGGCGGTCTTCGGATTTCTCATTCTCATCCCCCGCCTTCTCCGTCCGCGCACCGTGGCACTCCCCATCGCCATCGTCAACCTCGTTTTAAACCTGATGCCGACCGCCATTCTGCGCGCCAACACCCCAGCACTCCGCCGCCTGTACACGCGAAGTCTTGCAAAGGAAGAAAAGCAAGCCGAAAGCCAAGGAAAAACCGCACTCGTTTGAGTGCGGTTTTGTTATTTAATACCATGAAAGCAGGAGCGCAGCAGAAATTTTCGTAGGCGAGGCGTAAGGGAACGAGGGGGATGACGGCGTATTTTCATACGTCGAAGCCCACGAGTCGGCCGACAACGAAGCCAACGGAAATTTATGCAAGCGCAAAGAGGGCGGCGCCCGTAGCGGCTTCTTCTCTTGCGGTTGAAAGGGTCAAGGATGTGTCGAACAGCTTTTCAAAGCATTTTTGTAAATAAGGGTTTACACGAAGCCCGTTTCCCGAGCCGTACAGGGTGGACGGCTTTCCGCCCGACGCGAGATATGCCGCATACATGTCGTACAGCTCGCGTGCCATGCCCTCCATCATGCCCGTAACGAGGTGACGGGGGGTGAAGTTTTCGGTGGAAAGTCCCTCGATCTTGCCGCGGAGCGTAGGATTTTTGCGCGTACCGCTGAAGAGGGGGGTAACGGTGATGGGGTCGACGATGGGGTCTTCCTTTG
>SVTN01000025.1:9268-17156 GCA_015063765.1 Oscillospiraceae bacterium
CATCGCGTCATACGCGCGCGCGCAGTCGACACCCAGCATCTCTGCCGCTTCACGGAAGAATTTTTCAAGAAGCGCATAGGCTCTTCCGCCGCAGAGCGACGCACCGACGAGAAGATATCCGCCGCCGGGGAAGGGACGGGTCTCAAGCGCATCCGACGCGATATACTCTTCGGAGTAAGCGGAAAACTGACTGCCCGTACCGACGTTGACCAGCATGCCCTCTCGCTTCCCTCCTGTCGTGCCAAGGAAGGATGCCTGGTTGTCGCCGATGGCGACAAAGACGGAGGCTTCGCCGTGCTTGCCGATGCAGGGGGTCTTTGCCAGGGCGGGAAGCAGAGCGGTGTCCATGCCGAGAGATGCGATCGCGTCCTCGTCAAAGGCGGCACGCTTCACGTCGAAAAGTCCGAGGGAGGCGGCGTCGGTCGCATCGGTCACGGGACGGGTGAGCCCCGCGATACGCATGGCGATATAGTCGTGAATGGTGCAGAAAACGGTAGCACCCTCGGGCACAAGTCCGTTTCTTTGGTTGTAAAAATGGGTCACACAGCCGTAGCCCGTCGCAAGGGCGTAGCCCGTTTTTCTCGAAAGACAGGCGGCATAGCTTTCGCCGTCGGCAAACATCTCGTCGCCGCGCCCGTCCTGCCAGGTGTAGAGGGGGCTGAGCGGCTCACCCTTTTCGTTTAAGTAGAGAATGCCGTGCATCTGTCCCGTCACGCCGATGGCGGCAACGTCGGGATGCGCCGCGAGAAGCTCGTCTAAGGCGCAGATGGCGGTTTCTTCAATCCGGGCGACGTCCTGACATTTTGCAAAGGGCTCCCCCGTGTCGATAAAATAGCCGTTTTTCTTGGTGACGCTCGTAACGAGCGCGCCGTCCTCTAAGACCACCGCGCTGACGGTGGTGGTACCGATATCAAGTCCAAGTGCTTTCATGCTTGCCTCAAATTCTCGTCGACGCAGGGTCAAGACGCAAAATGATGTCCTCTTGGATGGCGGGAGAAAGGTCGAGGAAGTTGACGAAGGTGCCGTGGATACGCATGATGTAAACGCCGTTGGGCGCGTACTTCTTGGGATTTGCAAGCACCTTGCGAAGGGTCTCTGCCGTCGTCACGTTGACATAGAGATAGAAGGGAGCGCGTCCGTCGTTCATCTCGTTGAAGAAGAGGGGGCGCACCACGCGCTCGTAGAACTGCACGCCGCGCTCCTCCATGCTTTCCGCGGTAAAGTACTTGGGGTCAATGCCGAAGTGGGAAGCACAGCCGCCGTTCATTTTGCAGAAGGGGAGCTGCATTGCGGAAAGGGTGCGGAAGCCAAGACCGCCGTCCGCATTGGAGAAGAGGGGGTCAATGCCGTAGCCCATCATCTCGCGCGCCGCTCTGCCGTCGGGGGTCGCGCCGACCCAATAGCCGTAGGTCAGGTGGGTCGAGGGAGAGCTGAAGTCGGGGCGGAAGGGGTTGCCGAGGTAGTTTTTCATCGCGGCGACTCTGTCTGCCACGCGCTTTGCAACGGTTGCCGCCTCTGTGTCTGCCTCGGGAATGTTGTTGCCGTACTTGGGGCACGCCTTCAGCCACTCGCGCAGCTCCTCATAGCCCTTAAAATCCGAGGCGCATGCGGCGATGAGATTTTCGGCGTCCTCAGGACGCTCACGGAGCAGGCGGTCGACCGCCACGAAGGAGTCAGCAACGATGGAAAGACCGTGGATGAGGCATCCGCTTCCGTTATAGGGTGTGCCCTGCTCCTCGGTGTCACGCACGTCGATGGCAGTTTCAATGCCGCCCTCAAAGCAGGAGAGGAAGGGAACGGGCAAAAGCGAAAGAGCACGCGACGCGCCGTTGGCGGCATCCTGCATCTTGTCGCAGAAGAAATCAAGATTGTCGTAGAAGCGCTCACGCAGGCTCTTCAAGAGGGTGAGTGCGTCCGTCTTGCTCTCGCGACCGATTTTCGCACCCGTGATGGTCGACTTACCGCCCGAGAGGGTGAGTTCAAGGATCTTGGCGAGGTTAAGCCAGCTGTTGGTGGTGTTGGCGTTGTCCTTGCCCATGATGAGCGGCTCTTGACAGCCTGCGACCGAATAGTCGGGAAGGTCGCACTTCTTCACGCCGTTTTCCGCCAGCGTTTCAAAAAGAGAGTCGTCGTTGAAGAGCGAGGGGGTGAGCACGCCGGGGGTGAAGAAGAAGCGGCCGAGCTCCTCGTACAGCTTCTTCGGGGTATTCGTATGCAGCTTGACCGAAAGGATGGGCTGCGGCAGGTTCATTCTGTAGTAAGCGTCGAGAATGGCGTAGGACATCTCGTTCGTTAGGTCGGTGCCGTCCACGTCCTTACCGCTGATCAAAACGTTCTGGGAGATCGCCCAGCTGCGCTCACCCACGTTGAAGAAGACGAGAAAGTGGGCAAAGAGGGCGGCAGCCTCATCGCGCGAGAGGTTCTCCTTCGCACGGTAGGGCTCAAAGATGCGGTCAGCGTTTCCGACCGAGAAGGCAAAGGGGTTGGGCGCCTGCTCAAGGCACATCACCTGCCAAAGAAGCACAAAGGACTGCATGGCTTCTCTCAGCGTTTCCGCACCGTTTTCGGGCACGCGGCGCAAAATGGCTTCCATCGAAAGGAGCTCTTCTCTTCTCTCGTCCTTGGCGTCCTTCGCAAGAGAGGCGGCAAGATCGGCATAGCGGTGGGCAAGAACGACAGCGCACAAAAGTGTTTCCTTCATGGCTTCGAGGTTGCCTCTCTTCTTTTCGTTCAGGTCCTCCTTCGCCAAGCGCTCGTCGATGCGTGCGATCAGCGCCTTGACACCGTATTTGAGGGCGGGGCGGAAGTCGGGGATCATATGACCCGTCACCTGCTCGATAAAGAAGGCGACCTCCTCGGTATACTCCTCATACGCGCCGTAGACCTTGTTGAGTGCCGAAACGTAGGGGCTCTTCGATGCACGCGCCTTCATTGCCGCGATGCGCTCTGCGGGGATCTCGGCGGTGGGGGTGGCGTAGTTATACACGTCGAGAGGGTCACAGTAGCCGCGGAAGGTTTCGACACGGAAGGCGGGGTTGATCAGCGCATAGCTTGCCGCGAAGGCATCTCTCTGCGTGCCCGCCAGAATGGCATGCTCCGAAATTTCAATAGGAAGCTTCTCCACAATGGCGCGAAGCTCTTTTGCGGCGCGCTTTTCGGGGTGGGTACCGTCAAACGCCTCGGCGGCATCGGCGGCAAGCTCACGCGATAAGAACCAGCCGTTTAAAACCTTGTGGGCTTCTCTTTCCTCATAGTAGAGGGCTTTTGCTTCTTCCCAAATGCGATTTGTATTCATCTGTAAAGTTCTCCTTACGTTGTAATTAATTTTATCCCTGCGTCACGCAGGACGGTTGCAAATTTTTCAAACGCCTCTCTCGATACGAAGGCGTCCTTGCCCATGGTGTAGGGAAGCCCCAGCTTTTCGTACTTGGTCCGCCCGTACTCGTGGTAGGAAAGCAGCTCGACCGAAAAATCCCCCTTCTCCTTTATCGCCGAGAACAGGGCGGCAAAGCCGTGCGCATCCGCTTCGCTTGCGTTAAATGTACCAATGAGGGGAATGCGAAGGAGCGTCTTTACTCCCGCTTCCAGCGCAAGCGCAAGATTTTTGATCGTCATTTCGTTCGACACTCCCGTCACCGCGCGGTGCTTTTCGGTGTCGTAATGCTTGACGTCCATGATGAGCAGGTCAAGGTGAGGAAAAAACGCGGGAAGCCTTGGCGACGTGCCGTTGGTTTCAATGCAGGTGGAAACACCCATACCGTGCACCCGTGACAAAAGCGCAAGCGCGCCGTCTGCCTGCCCCGTCACCTCACCGCCCGTGAGGGTCACACCGCCGCCGTCAAAGAACATGGGGCGGGATCTCTTCACCTCGTCGACGAGAGCATCGACGGTATACCCGTCGCCCCCCGTAAAGGAAAGCCCCTCGGGGTTGGAGCACCAAGGGCAGCGCATGTTGCACCCCTGCAGGTGGTAGATCAGACGGTTGCCGGGACCGTCTTGATTATAATGAAAGCCCTTTTGAAACAAATAAAGCATATCTTTTTCCTCATTTCAAGGTCAGTATAGCACAATCAGGGGAGTTTGTCAAGCGATTTGACAAAATACGTCCGTCGCCCTTGACAACCGCCCACGCTTGTGTTACAATAGGCGTAGAAATCCACACAAAAGGAGCGCGTAATGGAAGCAAGAATTCCTTGGCATCATCCCGTATTTTTTAAGAGAAACAGAGTTTTCAGAGTATATAAGGGCGGAGCGCTGTTCGCCGATCTTTTGGGTGACGCACCTGTGGACGGCAACGAGCCCGAGGAATGGATCTGCTCCTCGGTGCGCGCCATCAATCCCGGGCACGAGGACCCCTTGGAGGGCATCTCGATCACCCGTGAGGGCGTGCCCTTCTCCGAGCTTCTTGCAAAGAACAAAAAGGAGTATCTCGGCGACAGAGCCGACCTCGGGGTCTTAGTCAAATATCTCGACAGCGCCATCCGTCTTCCGATGCAGGTGCATCCGACGCGCGCCTTTTCGCGCAAGAACTTCGGAAGCCCCTACGGCAAGGCTGAGGCTTGGTTGATCCTTGCCACGCGCGAGGATGCTTGCATCTATTTCGGCTTCTCCCGCGAGGTTTCGCGCGAGGAGTTTGAAAGGGCGATCGAAAAGAGCGAAACGGACATGAACGCCATGACCGCCTTCGTCAACCGCGTTCCCGTCAAGACGGGCGACGTCTTCTTCGTCGATGCGGGCGTCATCCACGCCATCGGCGCAGGCTGCCTGATCCTTGAGGTGCAGGAGCCGACCGACTTTACCATCCAGCCCGAATACTTCTGCGGCGACTACCGCTTAAACGACAGAGAAATGTACCTCGGTCTTACCCCCGAAACGGCAATCGACTGCTTCCACTTTGATAAGTTCGGTGAGAGCGTCGTTGCGCGCGGCAAGAAGACCCCCCGCATTTTGACCCGAACCGACAGCCTCCTCTCCGAGGAGCTGATCGGCGAGAGCGACACTCCCTGCTTCGCAATGGAGCGCCACACCCTCAAGAGAGGCGCAACACTTTCCCTCTCGGTTCCTGCATCCGTTTGGATCTGCGTGGACGGCGCGGGTGAGCTTGTGTCCGAAGGCGAAACGGTCAGCGTGAAGAAGGGTGACTACTTCTTCCTTCCTGCCGAGGCAAAGGACAAATGCACCGCCGTGACGGGCGAAGGCTTGACCCTCGTTTCCTGCGTCGGAGGCAAGGCATGAGCGCGCCGAGAAACGCGGAATATACCAAGCTATATAACAAAAAAACCTTCTTGCGCCTTTTGCGGCGCACCCCGCTCTCCCGCGCAGATGCGGCACGCGCCCTGGGGCTTTCCCGTGCGGCAGCCTCTCTCATCGCAGAGGAGCTGATCCGCGAGGGCCTCGTGATGGAAACTCCCGTTTCCGCCATGGTGCGCTCGGGAAGACCCCCCATCGCCCTCTCCGTTTCTCCCGACGCCGCATACGCCGTCGGCGTGTATCTCAACCGTGACGGATGCACGGCGGGTGTCGTTTCGCTGTCGGGTGAGGTGATCTCCCGTGCCCGCTTCCGCTTAGAGGCAGAGGGAAAAACGGATGCCTTGTGCCGATCCCTTTCCAAGCTGATCGAGGCATCGGGTGTCGAGAGGGAAAAGTTGCTCGGCGTCGGCATCTCCGCGCCGGGGCCCCTGGATTCCGCACGGGGCGTGATCTTAAATCCGCCGCAATTCTCCCTTTGGCACGGGACCGCCATCGGTGCCGAGGTGGAAGAAAAAATGGCACTTCCCACCCTCGTTGAAAACAACGCCGCCTCTCTTGCCAGCTACTATATCGGCAAGCCCGATGCGAAGGGGAGCGAAAGCTTCCTGCTCCTTCTGGTCGACAGCGGTGTCGGCTCGGGGCTCGTTTTGAAAAACAAGCTGTTTTACGGCGCAGGGAGCGACACGGGAGAGCTCGGGCACGTCACCGTCAAGCACGACGGACGGATGTGCGCCTGCGGCAACCGCGGCTGTCTTGAGGCGTACGCCGCCATCCCTGCCCTGCTCACAGGCTCACGCTTTGCTTCTTGGGCGGACGTGATGAACGAGCGTCTTCTCGCCGAGGACGCGCGCGACCTGTTTGAGGAAGAAACGGAATATCTCGCATCCGCCGTCGTCAGCACCGTCAATCTGCTCGGCATCGATACCGTGCTTCTCGCGGGCGACCTTCGTTATGAGGGCGAGGCAACGGCAAAGCGCATGGAGGAAACCGTCAAGGCGCGCCTTCTGCGGAAGGAGGACAAGCCCTTTTCGGTGCTTCCCGTCCACTCGGACGAGAACACAGGGCTTTCCGCGGCGGCAGAGATCGTCTTTGAAAATTATTTGAGAATATAAAAGCAAGAGGAAATAGGATGAACGCAACGGATGCGATTTTCAAAACGGACGCGCTTGGGATAAATTACCGCGTCTACACCCCCGAAGGGGAAACAAAGGAACTTCCCCTGCTCGTTTACCTGCACGGTGCGGGCGAGCGAGGCGACACCCCCGATAAGCTCGACCACATTCTCCGCCACGGCATCCCGAGGCTGATTGCCGAGGGAAAGGAGATCCCCGCCGTCGTTTTATGTCCCCAATGCCCGACCGACGCTGTATGGGATAACACCGTCTTCGCGCTCGGGGCACTCATCCAAAAAATTGCCGCCGAATACGGCATTCTTCCCGACCGCATTCTCCTCACAGGCTCGTCGATGGGCGGCTACGGCACCTTTGCCACAGCACTCGCCCACCCCACCCTCTTTGCCGCCATCGCCCCCATTTCGGGCGGCAATATGTCCTGGCGCGCCTCTAATTTAAAAACCACACCCGTCTTTGCCGTCCACGGCAAGGAGGACACCCTCGTGCCCCCCGTTTGCTCCGAATTGATGGTGGATGCCGTCAACCGGGCAGGCGGCGAAGCCGAGCTTCTTTTGCTTGACGGGATGGGACACAACGACGCCATTGACTACGCCTACCGCCATACGAAGGTGATCGAATGGCTGTTATCAAAGCGCCGCACCGACTTCTCCCCCGTGCCCGAGTTTTGCCACGAATGCTTTTAAAGAAAAAATCCCGCCATGCGGGATTTTTCTATTGCTTTTTTGCCCCCGCCGTGCTATAATCATACAAACCTGTAAATCAACCGTAAAGGAGTACACCATGGCAGAATTACAGCTTAAAATGAAACGCTTTTCCTCCCCCGTGAAGGAGCGCCCTCTTCCTGACGGGTTTTCTTTTAAAAATTTCGACGGCTCGGAAAAAGAGATCGCCGAATGGGTGCGCCTTTGCAACTTCGGTTTGATGGAAGCAACGCACGAAACCTTTTTTGAAACAGTGGGAAATTTCCCGAACGTGGTTGCTGCGCGCGACTGCTTCTTCGTCCTTGACGGAGAGGGCAATTATATCGCCACCTCCACCGCCGTCGCCACCCCCGAGGGTGTGGGACTTGTTCATATGGTCGCCTCCGACCCGAACGTGCGCGGCAAGGGCATCGGTCACGCCATGCTTGCCCGTACACTTTCGATGTTAGAGGAAAGAGGGATGAAAACGGTCGAGCTTCGCACCGACGACTGGCGGCTTGCCGCCGTCAAGACCTACCTTGACGCAGGCTTCCTTCCCGTCCTTCTCGACGATCCCGAAAGCGACCATGCCACCCGTTGGGATAAGGTGAGAGAAACACTTTCCTACCCCACCGTCGAATACGTCGCAGAATAAAAAAGGAAACCGCCGTTTGCGAAAGCAAACGGCGGTTTTGTAAATAAGGTGAATTATACTATCAAGTGCAACACTTTTAAGAAATAAAAACACTCATATTGAATCCTGTGTTATAATGAAGTTACCACACAAACATTAAACAGAAGGAGAATTCAATATGAGCTACCACC
>SVTN01000026.1 GCA_015063765.1 Oscillospiraceae bacterium
CCGCAAGATGCTCGCTGAGATCGCTGTATACGACAAGGAAGCATTTGCAGCCCTCGCTGAAAAGGCAAAGGCAGCTCTTTAAGAAAAAAGGGATTGTTGCGCGTGAGCGTGGCAACCCCTTTTTCGGGTTTTATAGGAGAATTCAAGAAGCGGAAAAACTGTCCACTTCTTGAATTTTGCTTTATTTATACCGTTCATTTTGGGAGAAAAATGTGGAGATCAAGGTGATTACATCAAGGCAGAACGCGACCGTGGTTTGGGCGTCTTCCTTGAAGGAAAAGAAATACAGAGAAAAGCACGCAGCCTTTCTCGCGGAGGGTGTGAAGCTTGTGAAGGAAGCATTCACGTCCCGTCTTCCCGTAACACACGTTTTCATTTCCGAAGACAAGAAGACGGATATTTTGGAGGAGCTTGCTCCCCTCTTTGAGGGGTTCGAGCCTGCCCCCGAGATCGTTGTTCTTTCTTCGCCTTGCTTTGAAAAAATTTCTACGGAAAAAGCTCCGCAAGGCGTGATTGCAGCGATAAAATATCTTGACTTTTTCAAAAGAATTGATAAAATAAATAGTGTGGATCTTTCGCCGCACGCTCTCTATCTTTCGTCTGTTCGCGATCCGTCAAATCTCGGTGCGATCATTCGATCAGCGGCGGCTTTCGGCGTGGAGGAGATTGTTCTTTCTGCCGATTCCGCAGATGTTTATCATCCGAAAACGTTGCGTGCCGCTATGGGGACGCTTTTCCGCATCTCCGTTCTTATTGTCAGCGATGAGCTTGCGTTCCTTGAAGCACAGCGTGCCAAGGGCCGTCGCTTTTTCGCGGCTGAGCTGAGAGAAAACGCCATTCCGTTATCCTCGCTTTCCCTGCGTGACGGTGATGTCTTCGTGATCGGAAACGAGGGGCACGGCATTTCTCCCGCCGTTTCATCCGCGTGCTGTGGCTCGGTGTATATCCCGATCGCGGCAGGGGTAGAATCCCTCAATGCGTCGGTTGCGGCATCCGTTTTGCTGTGGGAGCAGTATAAGAAGAGAGGGGAAGCAGACGGTGTCTGAAATACGGTATTGGATTTGGCTCGGTGCGGCATTAAATTATGCATCTCCTGCGATCCTGCCGCTCCTTGCACGCTTTGGCGATGCGGAAGGTGTATTTCACGCATCGGGCGAGGAGCTTGCCGAAATTAAGGAGCTTTGCACCTCGGAGCGCAAAAAGCTTGCGCTTCATGACCTTTCCCGTGCGGAGGAGGTCGCGGATTACTGCATGCACGCAGGTGTCCGCATCTTGACGATTGCGGATGAGGAATATCCGCGCGCTCTCCTTGGCATTCAAAATCCGCCGACGCTGCTTTATGTCCGCGGTACGCTTCCAAATTGGAATACGCTTCCTTGTATCGGCGTTGTCGGTGCAAGAGCTATGAGCTATTACGGTGCCTCGGCGGCGTGTGAGATCTCCTACGATCTTGCAAGAATGGGCTGTGTTACCGTCAGCGGTATGGCACTCGGTATTGACGGTGTCGTGGCGGCTTCCACCCTGGAGGCAGGCGGTAAAACGGTTGCCGTTCTCGGCTGTGGCATTGACCGTCCCTATCCGCGTGAGCATCGGCGTCTATACCGCTCCATTCTGGAAGGTGGCGGTACCATCATTACGGAATTTCCGCCTTATGAGGGCGCGGACGGTTTCCATTTTCCCCTTCGCAACCGTATCATCAGCGGAATATCAAAGGCAATCATCCTTGTGGAGGGAGAAGCAAATAGCGGCTCTCTTATTACGGCGAGATATGCCAAGAAGCAGGGAAAAGGCGTTTTTGCCGTTCCCGGCAAGATCAATGACAAAAACAGCGAAGCACCCCTACTTCTCTTAAAGGGAGATGCTAAGCTCTTGACCTGTGCAGACGATATTTACGACACCTACAAGGAAGAATATTTTTCCTCGATCAATCCCTTCAATCTTTTGCCTAAGACCTCGCTGAACGTAGAAAGCGTAATTCGCAAATACGGCGTGGCGACAGGACGCGAAAAGGCAAAAGAAAAGAAGCTTCTCGGTAAAGCACCCGTTACCGAAGAAAAGACGCCTCTTTTCCAAAGATTGCGCGGCTTTTTCACCGGTGATGCAAAGGCGCAAAAGGCAGAGAAACAGGAAGAGTACATACCGCCGGAATCCAAAGCCTCTGACAGTGCTGACGCACGTCGCTTGGCTCTGGACGAAGAAAGACGGGCGCTGCTGGGAAAAGAGGAATATAAGGTGTATGAGCGTTTAAGCTATGACCAACCCAAGCACCCCGACGAGCTCGCGGACGGTCTTTCCGTCGGTGACGTTGCATCCATGCTCGTTATGATGGAGGTTTTGGGATGCGTCCTTCTCGCTCCGGGCGGCTGCTACTTAAAAAACGAAAATTCATGAAAGGACGGTACGTAAGCGTACCGCTGTGAAGATATATGGCTACCACAAAAACAACTGACGCAAAGAAGAAGCCCATTCTCATTATTGTTGAGTCCCCGACCAAGGCGGGAAGCATCAAGGGATATCTTGGTGCAAACTACCAGCTGGAAGCTTCCGAGGGACACATCCGTGACCTTCCCAAAAGTACTCTTGGCGTCGATGTTGAAAATGATTTTACTCCTCACTATATCAACATCAGAAACAAGGGTGAGCTGATCAAAAAGCTGAAAAAGCAGGCAAAGGCATCCTCCCGCGTTTTGATCGCGACCGACCCTGACCGTGAGGGTGAGGCGATCGCTTGGCATATTGCTGAGGTTCTTGGCATTGATAAGAAGAGCGCTTGCCGTGTTACCTTCAACGAGGTCACCAAGGGTGCCATCAAGGCGGCAGTAAAATCGCCCCGTGCGATTGACGAAAATCTTGTGGATGCACAGCAGGCAAGACGTATTCTTGACCGTATTATGGGATATAAGCTCAGCCCCCTGCTTTGGAAGAGTGTGAAGAGCGGTCTTTCCGCAGGTCGTGTGCAGTCGGTCGCCACGCGCATTATCACCGAGCGCGAGGAAGAGATCAGAAGCTTTGTCCCCCAAGAATATTGGAGCATCAGCGCCCACCTTTCCCAAGAGGACGGCGAAACCTTTGAGGCAAAGTTCTTCGGCAACGCCGAGGGGAAGATGCGTCTTTCCTGTGAAGCGGATGCTCTTGCGGTAAAGACGGCGGTGGAGAACGGAAAGTTTATCGTGAAGAGCGTCCGTACCGCGCAAAAGCAGAGCCAGCCTGCCGCACCCTTTACGACCTCAACTCTCCAACAAGAGGCATACCGCAAATTGAATTTCCGTTCGCAGGACACCATGAAGGTTGCACAAGAGCTTTACGAGGGTATCAATCTCGGCTCGGAAAACGGCGGCACGCAGGGTCTTATCACCTATATGCGTACCGACTCCTTGCGCGTTTCTGCGGTGGCTTCCGAGGCTGCTGCTGCTCTTATTCACCGTATGTACGGCGAAGAGTATGTCCCCGCAACCCCCAACGTTTATAAGACCAAGAAGAACGCACAGGACGCGCATGAAGCGATCCGTCCTGCCAACGTGGACTTCGTGCCCTCTAAGATTAAGAGCCATTTGACCCCCAAGCAGTATCGCCTCTACAAGCTCATTTGGGAGCGCTTTATCGCAAGCCAGATGACCCCCGCCGTGTATGACTCTCTTTCGGTCGATTTTGAGAATAGCGGCTACATCTTTAAGGCAAACGGCAACCTGCTTAAGTTCCGCGGCTATATGGCGGTTTACCGCGATGAGCGCGACGAGAGCGAGGATGGCGAAACACTCTCTCATCTTCCCACTGTGGATGCGGATACCGTGATGAAGACCGAGAGCGTAAACGCGCAACAGCACTTTACCGAGGCGCCCCTGCGCTATACCGAGGGCTCTTTGATCAAGTTCTTGGAGGAAAACGGCATTGGCCGCCCCAGCACCTATACCACCATCATCACCACCATTTTGAAGCGTAATTACGTCAAGCGTGACGGTAAATCGCTGGTTCCTACCCCCTTGGGTGAAGTGACCAACAAGCTGATGGAGGAGAATTTCCCCGATATCGTCAGCTATGAGTTTACTGCTGAGATGGAAAGCAGCCTTGACGAGATCGAGCAGGGAAGCGCCAAGCTTTCGACCGTCTTGACCGACTTCTATGCTCCCTTTGAAAAGGAGCTTTCCGCCGCGAAGGAAAAGCTCGACGGTGCAACGGTTGAAATTCCAGACGATGTATCGGAATACGTTTGCGAGATCTGCGGCAAAAAGCTGATCTATAAGACAGGTCGCTTCGGAAGATTTCTTGCTTGCTCCGGATATCCCGAGTGCAAAAACACCAAGGCGATCGATAAAAACGGTGCTCCCGTGGAAAAGAAGGAAAAGGCGGAGGAGCTTGCAGACTTTAAGTGTGAGCTTTGCGGTGCAGACGTTGTTCTGCGCTCGGGCAGACACGGACAGTTCTATGCCTGCACCCGTTATCCCGAATGCCACTTTACCAAGCCTAAGGCGAATCCCCTGCGCGCGCACTGCCCCGATTGCGGCGCACAGATCTTAGTTCGCCGCGCGCGCACCAAGAGCCTCTTCTACAGCTGTGAGAGATATCCCGAGTGCAGCTTCTCGGTCTGGGATATGCCCACCGAGCAAAAATGCCCCACCTGCGGCGATATGCTGTTACAGCGAAAGAGCAAGAAGCTTTTGATCTGCCGCAACAAATCGTGCGGATATAAAGCCGAATACACGGTGGACGAGGAAGTGACCGATGACACCGAGAATTAAGGTCATCGGTGCAGGTCTTGCGGGATGCGAAGCCGCGTATGCGGCGGCGCGTCTTGGCGTTGCTGTGGAGCTTTATGAAATGAAGCCGCGCAAATATACGCCCGCGCATAAGTATGACGGTTTTGCGGAGCTTGTTTGCTCCAATTCTCTCCGTTCAAACCAGGTGTATAACGCCGTAGGGCTTTTAAAGGAAGAACTAACTCTTTTGGGCTCGTTGATCATGGAGGCGGCACATGCAACCGCAGTGCCTGCGGGTACGGCGCTTGCCGTGGACCGTGTGCGCTTTTCCGACTACATTACGGAAAAGATCAAATCGCACCCCTTGATCACGGTCTATACGGGGGTCGAGATCACCGAGATCCCGAGGGACGGCATCACCGTGGTTGCCAGCGGTCCCTTGACGGACGGTGCGCTTGCCGAGGATATTCTTCATCTTATTGGCAGAGATACGCTGTATTTCTACGATGCCGCCGCTCCCATTGTTGAAGCCTCGAGCATTGATTTCGAAAAGGCGTATTTTGCTTCCCGTTACGGAAAAGGGGAGAGTGACGATTATGTCAACTGCCCGATGACGAAGGAGGAATACGAGGCGTTTTACGGTGCGCTTGTGCACGCTGAGGAAGCAAAGCTGCATGAGTTTGATACACCGAATGAAAAGGAGCCGCGCGTTTTTGAAGGCTGTATGCCTGTTGAGGTTATGGCAAAGCGCGGTCCCGATACGCTTTTATTTGGCCCCTTGAAGCCTGTCGGTCTTCCCGATCCCAAGACGGGACGTGAGCCGTATGCTGTGGTACAGCTGCGTGCGGAAAACCGCGAGAAGACGATGTACAACCTCGTCGGCTTCCAAACGCATTTGACCTTCCCCGAGCAAAGACGTGTTTTCCGTATGATCCCCGGACTTGAAAATGCAGAATTTTTGCGTTACGGTGTGATGCATCGCAACACATATTTGTGCTCGCCGGGTCTTTTAACGGATACTTATTCCTTGGCAGAAAAAGAAAATATCTTTTTTGCCGGTCAAATGACAGGGGTCGAAGGGTATGTGGAATCCACAGGCTCCGGGCTCGTGGCAGGTATCTCTGCCGCAAGACTTGCGCGAGGCGAAGCACGCCTTTCCTTCCCGAAGGAAACCATGCTCGGTGCGATGGCAAGCTATGTGAGCGTAGGAAGCGCAACCGCCTTCCAGCCGATGAATGCCAATTTCGGTATCATTCCGCCGCTTGAAAAAAAGGTGAAGGGCGGAAAGGCGGCACGCAACGATGCATACGCCGCGCGGGCGCTTGCGTTTGCAAAAGAGCTTAGAAGCTCACTCTTTGAAAATACTGAGGAGAACGTATGAATATTATTTTAGACGCGATGAGCGGCGATCACGCTCCCCTTGAAATCTTACGCGGTGCAACGGCGGCGAAGGAGGAATTCCCAGAGATCAATATCACTCTCGTGGGAGATCCCGACGTCATTGCTTCGGTTGCATCTGCCGAGAAGTTAGATATCTCTTCTATGGAGATCCGCTCCGCAAGTAGCGTGATCGCTATGGAGGATGCCCCCATGAGCGTGATCCACGATAAGAAGGATTCCTCTATGGGTGTGGGTCTTAAAATGCTTGCACAGGGCGAGGGCGATGCCTTTGTCAGCGCAGGAAACACGGGCGCACTCCTTACGGGCGCGGCTCTGATCGTGCGCCGCTTAAAGGGAATCGCGCGACCTGCCATCGGTGCGATTTTACCCCTTACCAATCCCGTTCTTTTGATCGATTCCGGGGCAAATATCTCCGTAACGGACGAAAACCTCGAGGTTTTTGCCATCATGGGATCGGTCTATATGAACAAGATCTACGGCATCGAGCGTCCCCGTGTCGGCCAGGTCAATAACGGCTCTGAGCCCACCAAGGGACTTCCTTTGCAGCTTGCCGCATATGAGCGCCTGTCCGCAAACGAATCCATCAATTTTGTCGGCAACATCGAGGGCAAGGACATTCCCTTTAACACCTGTGACGTTTTGGTGGCAGACGGATTTACGGGAAATGTGGTGCTTAAGCTGACCGAGGGCATGGGTAAATTAATGCTTCAGACGATGAAGGATCTGTTTTACGCAAACGCCCTTACAATGCTGAGCGCAAGCTTGATGAAAACAAGAATTAACGATTTGAAGCATCGCTTCGATTCCTCCGAGCACGGCGGCGCACCGATCTTAGGCGTGCGCAAGCCTGTCATCAAGGCACACGGCGGCTCGGATGCCAAAGCCATCAAAAACGCGATCTTCCAAGCGGTTGGCTTTGTAAAGGATGATATTAACGGCGAGATCGAAAAGGTAACAAGCGCTCTTGCCGAGAAAAAGAAAGCATAAGTAAAGGAAATGAGTCATGGCACAAGGCAGAAAACTCGCGGAGCTTTCGGCATACACGGGATATCGGTTTAAGGATATATCTCTTTTGGAAACGGCGCTCACCCATTCCTCCTACACCAATGAGTGCAGGAAGGATGCTCCCGTAACGTGCAACGAGCGTCTTGAGTTTTTGGGGGATGCCGTTCTCCAAATTCTCATCAGCGACCATCTTTTTTCGCATTTCAACACCTCTGCCGAGGGGGTTTTAACCAAGCTCCGTCAGCACCTCGTATGCGAAAACACCCTTGCCGCGCTTGCCCGTAAGCTTTCTCTTGGCGAGTTTTTGATTCTCGGTAAGGGGGAGGAGCAAAACGGCGGACGCACGCACACCGCCATTTTGGCGGATGCCTTTGAGGCACTTCTTGCCGCCATTTATCTTGACGACGGGCACAGCATGGAGTTTTTGCGCGTGTTTTTGATCAGCTTGATGCGTGAGGAGCTTGCCGCCTGTGAAAAAAATCGCGGCGGTGACTACAAAACGCGCTTACAGCAGCTGGTCCAGCAGGACGGCCACGAGCAGCTTTGCTATGTTGTCGTTTCGGAAGAGGGCCCTGACCATGACAAGATCTTTGAAGTATGTGCCATGCTGAACAGCAATACGGTAGGGCGCGGCAGAGGACACTCCAAGCGCGAAGCCGAGCAGGCAGCTGCCAGGGAAGCGTTGGTGCTTTTCGGCGTTGCTGACGAATAATGAAACGAAAGGATAGGAATGAAGAAGAATGTATTTAAAATCTCTTGAGCTTCACGGCTTTAAATCCTTTCCCAATAAAACGGTCCTCACCTTTGAGCCGGGAACGACGGTCGTCGTGGGCCCGAACGGTAGCGGAAAATCTAACATTTCCGATGCGATGCGCTGGGTTCTCGGTGAGATCTCCAGCCGCAATATCCGCGGTACTAAAATGGAGGACGTTATCTTCGGCGGTACGGACCTTCGCCGTCCAATGAGCTTTGCGGAGGTATCCGTTACCTTCGATAACAGTGCTCCCGAGCACCGTATCGACTCCTCCTACGACGAAATTACTGTCACCCGACGCTATTACCGCTCGGGTGAGAGCGAATATATGATCAATCGCAAGAATTGCCGCTTGCGCGATATTCACGAGCTTTTCATGAATACCGGTGTCGGTAGGGAAGGATATTCCATTATCGGTCAGGGTAAGATTGCGGAAATTCTTTCGAAAAAGAGTGAGGATCGCCGCAATATTTTTGAAGAAGCGGCAGGAATCTCGAAGTTCCGTCAGCGCAAGGAAGAAACGGAAAAGAAGCTTTCTCAGGTCGAGCAGAACGTCGATAGCCTGACCCTCATTTTCAATGAGCTGGATGCGCGTGTCGGTCCTCTTGCCAAGGATGCCGAAAAAGCAAAGCGATATCGCGTGCTTCTTGAAGATAAAAAGCGCGCAGACGTTTCTCTTTGGCTCTTTGACACGCAAAAGCTGAAAAACGATCTGCAAAATGCGGACAACGCCTACCGCCTTGCCGCCGCGGAATACGACCGTCTTAAGGAGCATATCGAAACGCTGGAGAAACAGAGCGATCTCGTACATGAAAGACTGACGGGAAGCCGCCTTGCTTCCGAACAGCTTTTGGCTGAGATCAATGATACAAATAAGCGCATCGGTGTGCTTGAAAACAGCTTTGCGCTTGCAACGGCGAGCATTCGTAACCTTGCGGAGCTTGCCGCCGCCTGCCGTCTGCGTCTTTCTGCCTTCGACGACGATGACCGAAAGATCGACGTGCAAAAGGAAGAGCTTTCTAAGGATATTCTTGCGCTCGACGAAAAGGAAAAAGCGATCGAGGACGAAAAGCTTACGCTGCTTGTCGCGCTGGATGCACTTGCAAAAAGCGCCGCCGCACTTGAAGCTACACTCGCTGAGGATCTCTTGAGCATTGAGAGCTTGAATCAAAAGGCGATGGATCTTCGTGTCCGACTGGATGTCAGCGAAAAGGCAAAGGCGGACGACTCCGATAAAAGCCGTTCTATAACCGAAGAAATCGACAAATATCGCAAGGCAGAAGAAGAACTGCGCACGGAAGTCGCCAGATGTGAGAAAAACACCGAGGGCTACCGTGTCAAGATCGATGCTGCCGAAGGGATCATCCGTGAGAGGACCGAATTCCTTGAAGCCCAAACCGCTCTGCGCGAGGAAAAACAAAGAGCGCATCATGAAGCGGAGGGCCGCATCAGCGGACTTGCACAGCGCATCGAGTCGCTTCGCCGCATGGAAGAGCATTTTGAGGGCTACGGACAAAGCGTTCGCTTTGTGATGCAGGAGTGCGCGCGCTCGGCTTCTACCTTTGCAGGGAAGATCTACGGCCCTGTTTCGAAGCTCATCTCTGTGGATAGCAAGTATATCACGGCGATTGAAACTGCCCTCGGTCAGAATCTTCAAAATATCGTCGTAGAAAACGAGGAAACGGCAAAGAGCGCCATTGCACTTCTAAAGAGAAGCAACGCGGGCCGCGCAACCTTCTATCCCATTTCCTCTGTACGTGCACAAAACGAAACGGAGGAGATCCGCCGCGCAAAGGATTTCCGCGGCTACGTCGGACGTGCGGATACGCTCGTTTCCTTTGACAAAAAATATACCGAGATCATGCAATCGCTTCTTTTGCGCACGGTGGTCTTTGATACCATCGACAACGCAACCGAAGCGGCGAAAAAGCTTGCCTTCCGTCTGCGTATCGTTACGCTGGACGGACAGGTCATTAATGCAGGCGGCTCCTTTACGGGCGGCTCTGTGCGCCGTGACAGCGGCATCCTTTCCCGTACCTCGGAGATCGAGGCGTTGGAGGCTGAGCGTAAAAAATGTGAAAAAGAGCTGTCCTTGCTTTTGAATGCCATCTCTGAAATCGAAGGCGAGATGGAAGCTGCGCGCGGCAAGATCAAGGATGCCGAGCAAACACGCGACCTTCTTTATACCATGTCGCGTGCACAGTTCTCGGAGCTTGACACCGCCAAGGCAAAGCTTTCCGCAAATGAGGAGCTGATCGCAAAGCTGAATGCCGATCTTGCCCGTCTTTCTGAGGGAAGCGACCGCTACGAGGGCGAGATCCGTGATCTGCGTGCCCTTTTGGATGAAACAACAGACGAGATCGCATCCTTGAAGGCAAAGCGCACCGAGGATGAAATTCACCGTCAGGCGATCCTCGACGAAAAGGAAGAGAAGAACGAGGCTGTGAACGACGCAAAGCTTCGCATCGCCGTGCTGGAAACGGAGCGTGAAACCAAGAAGGAGCAGCTTGCCTCTCTTTCCGACACCAAAGAGGCGCATGAGAACGACAGAGCCGCCGCACACCGCCAGATCGCGGAATATGCGGCAAGAACCGAGGCGCTTGAAGAAGAGAAGCGTCAAAACCGCGTGACCCTTGCCGAGGAGCAGGAAAAGCTCGCGTCGCTGGAAGGCTCCCGTACCGATAAGGAGGAAGAGGGCAACGAGTTCACGCGCATCGAAAACGAGCTTCGTGAAAAGATCCGTGCCGCCAACGACGACAGAGAGCGCGTCTTTGGAGAATACACCCGTACCGAAGCCAAGCTTGTCCGTCTGCGTGAGGATAACGAGCGCATCGAAAACAAGCTTTGGGATGAATATCAAATTACCTATGAAGAGGCTGTGGCTCTCGACTATCCTCCCGTAACTGCGCAAAACCGCGCAGAAATGGCATCTCTTCTCAGCTCCTGCCGTGCAAAGATCCGCGAGCTCGGAAGTGTAAACCCGAACGCCGTGGAGGAATATGAAGAGGTCAAGGGACGCCACGAGGAATTGAAGACCCAGCTCGGCGACCTTGCCGCTTCCAAGGAAGAATTGCTTGGTATTCTCACCCGCGTGGAGGATGAAATGAAGGAAAGCTTCCGCCGTACCTTTGACGAGATCAATACCAATTTCGCCACGGTATTTTCGGAGCTGTTCGGGGGTGGCTCTGCGGAGCTCTCCTTGACCAATCCCGACGACGTGTTGACGAGTGGTATCGAGATCAAGGCGGCGCCTCCCGGTAAGATCATCAAGAGCCTGTCGCTCCTCTCGGGTGGTGAGCAGACCTTCGTCGCCATCGCGCTCATTTTTGCAATTCTGAAGGCAAATCCGACCCCCTTCTGTATCTTTGACGAGATCGAGGCGGCTTTGGATGAGGTCAACGTTGACCGTTTCGGTGCATATGTGCGCAACTATTCTGCACATACGCAGTTCATTCTGATCACCCACCGTCGCGGTACGATGGAGATCGGTGACCGCCTTTACGGTATCACCATGCCGGAGCGCGGTATCTCCCGTGCGTTGCCCTTCGACGCATCCGAGATCGAAAACAAACAAAAGGAGCTTCTTACATGAGCTTTTTCCAAAAACTGAAGCAGGGGCTTCTTAAAACTAAGAACGCCTTTTTCGGCAAGATCGACGACATCTTTAAAAGCTTCGTTCGTATCGACGAAGACTTTTTCGAGGAGCTTGAGGAGCTCTTGATCTCCGCGGATGTCGGCGTTGAAACGACCGAAAGCATTCTTGATACGCTTCGTGACGAGATCAAGGAAGCGCGAGAGAAGAACCCCGAAAATATCAAAAAAATGCTGTTCGAAATTCTCCTTTCGACGGTGGGAGAGAGCGAAGGCTTGCGTCTTTCGACCAAGCCCTCCGTGATCTTTGTCATCGGTGTAAACGGTGTTGGAAAGACAACTTCTATAGGAAAAATTTCGGCAGAACTCAAAAGGCAGGGAAAAAAGGTGGTTGTTGCTGCAGCAGACACCTTCCGTGCGGCGGCGGCAGATCAGCTTGCTGTATGGTGTGACCGTGCAGGGGTGGATCTTATCCGTCAAGCGGCAGGCGCGGATCCCGCATCCGTGGTATACGATGCCATCTGTGCCTCCAAAAGCCGCGGTGCTGACGTTTTGATCGTGGATACGGCAGGACGCTTGCACAACAAGAAGAATTTGATGGATGAGCTTGCCAAGATGAACCGTGTGATCGGGCGCGAGCTTCCCGATGCCGATGTTGAAACCTTGCTTGTGTTGGATGCCGCAACAGGACAAAACGGCATCAGCCAGGCAAAGGAATTTAAAAATGCGGCTTCCATTACGGGTCTTGTGCTGACCAAGCTTGACGGAACTGCAAAGGGCGGTGTCGTCCTTTCCATTAAGCGTGAGCTTGGTATTCCGGTGAAATTCATCGGTGTCGGTGAGCAGATCGACGACATGAAGCCCTTTGATCCCGAGGAATACGTAAAAGCCCTTTTTGAAAACGAAGAGGAGTAAAGATATGCGTCTTGTATTTGCAAGCAACAACGCGGGCAAGATCCGTGAGGTTGCAAAGATCCTAAATGAGTGCTTTGAAGAGGATGTTACACTCCTTTCTTTAAAGGACATCGGCTTTTTTGATGATATTGTCGAGGACGGCAATACCTTTGAAGAAAATGCCCTGATCAAGGCGAGAACGGTTGCACGCCTCGGCTATTTGTGCATTGCGGACGATTCGGGTCTTGAGGTGGATGCACTGGGCGGCGCGCCCGGCATCTATTCCGCAAGGTATTCGGGCGGTCACGGCAACGATAAGGAAAACAATCTTCTCGTCCTTAAAAATCTTGAGGGCGTTCCCGACGAAAAGCGTACCGCACGCTTTACCTGTGCGATTGCCTGCGTCACGCCCGAGGGGGAGGAGTTTACCGTAAAGGCTTCTTGCGAGGGACGTATTCTCCATGCGGAGGAGGGAAACGGCGGTTTTGGCTACGATCCGCTCTTTTACGTGGAGGAGTACGGAAAGACGCTGGCTTCCGTGACAGCCGAAGAGAAAAACGCGATCAGCCACAGAGGCAAGGCGCTCCGTGCCTTCGTTGCGGAATACGAAAAAAGAAGGAAACAAAAATAAAATGTTAAATGGAAAAAGACGCGCATTTTTGCGCAAAATGGCAAATGATCTCGATCCCGTTTTTCAGGTGGGAAAGGGCGGCGTTTCCGAGGAAATGTGCTTGCAGATCAGCAATTGCCTTGAGGCGCGCGAGCTCATCAAGCTTCGTGTTCTTGAAAACAGCGGATATACCGCACGCGAGGCGGCGGATGAAATTTCCGCAAAGACCGAATCCGAGGTCGTTGCTGTCATCGGCAGCCGCTTTGTGATCTACCGTGAATCAAAGACCAAAAAGGTGATCGAGCTTCCGAGATAAGTCTAAAATTCGGGGCGAAAGGAAAGGAGAAAAGACCGAAATGAAGCATATTGGTGTGTATGGCGGTACATTTTCTCCGCCACATGTCGGGCACATGCACGCGGCACAGATCTTCCTTCGCGAGGGCGGAATTGACGAACTGACGGTGATCCCCACCTATGTCACCCCTTTGAAGGAGCGTAAAGAGCAAACCTCTCCCGAAGACCGCTTGGAAATGTGCCGTTTGGCGTTCGCCTTTTCGCCTCGGATCACGGTATCGGATATGGAGATCCTTCGTGAAGGGAAGAGCTATACATCGGAAACGCTTACCCAGCTTTCCGCTCCCGACGTTCATCTTTCGTTTCTGTGCGGTACAGACATGCTTTTATCCATGGGCACCTGGCACGCACCGGAAACGATCTTCCGCTTGGCGACCGTTGTTTGTATGCGCCGCGAGTGTGAGCAGGAAAATACCGAGCTTCTTTTGAAAAAGGCTGAGGAATACCGTATGTGCTTTGGTGCTGACATCCGTTTTTTGCAAGCACCGCCCGTCCGTATTTCTTCCTCGGAGATCCGTTCAAGCCTTGCAAAGGGTGACGATTGCAGTGCTTACCTTGATGCGTCGGTTTTGGCGTATATTCGGGAAAGGGGGCTGTATCTATGATGGAACAAAGTTTGGCAGCACTCCGCCTTCAAGTGAAGGAGCATATGGATGCACGTCGCTATGCGCATACCCTTGGTGTGGAAAAGGAAATGCGGCGCCTCTCCTCACTCCTTGCACCGCATCTTCAGTATGACGCCGCCGTAGCGGGTCTTTTGCACGATGTTACAAAGTGCCTTTCCTTTAAAGAACAGTTTGCTTACTGCGAAAAAAACGGCATTTCCGTCGACGAAGACGAACGCTTAGCCCCTGCGCTTCTGCATGCAAAAACGGGCGCACATTATGCAAAAGCACATTTTGCTGACCTTGCGAACGAAGCCGTGATCAATGCCATTTCCCGTCATACCACGGCGCATCCACCGCTTTCGCTTTTGGGAGCGATGCTGTTTGTAGCTGATTTCACGGAGGAGGGGAGAGATTATCCCGATTGCGTTTCCTTGCGTGCGTTTTTGTACAGCAAGGACCTTGCGGGTGAAGAGGGATTAAAACATTTTAAAGCAGTCGTTTTGAAAGCGCTTGACCTCTCACTTGAAGAGCTGATCGAGGACGGGCGTCCGATCGCGATGAAGACGGTGGAAGCTCGTAACGCACTCCTTGCGGATAACCTGTTGTTTTAACAAAAAATACTCCTTGACTATGACGAATAGTCTTGACCGCCTTTTGCAAACACTAACGCAAAGGGCGGTGTTTTTTATGAGTAAAAAAAGAGTTTTTGTATTGCTTTCGTTGTCCGCGGCCTGTCTTTTAAGCTTCGCGGTGTTTTTTCTCATTTTGAAAAACGGCGGGGAAGACACGCAGGTTACGGCAAGTGGCGAAAACGCTTCTGCAACTTTTCTCTTTGCAGGCGTGGACGACGCGGGTGAAAATACAGATATGCTGATGCTTTGCCGTATCAGCAAGGAAAAGGGAAGCGTTCATTTTGTGCAAATTCCGCGTGATACCTTTTATAAAACGGAAACGGGAAAAGGAAAAATCAATCGTGTTTATCGCCAAAACGTTTCAAAATACGGCAAAAAACGTGCAGCAGAAGGGCTTTGCGCGGAAATATCAAGGGCGCTTGGGATTCAAATCGACGGATATGTCGTCTTTGATACCCAAACGGTTGCTTCCTTCGTGGACTTGGTTGGCGGCGTTCGTGTGGACGTGCCGTGCGAGATCCGCTTTTTTGACGGTAAAACGGGAAGCGAGCGCATCATTGCGCAAGGAGAACAGCTTTTAAGCGGCGAAGAAGCGGTTGCCTTTGTCAGACACCGCAAAAGCTATGTTGAGGGGGATTTGGGTCGCCTTGACGCGCAAATGCGCTTTCTCGGCGGGCTTTCCACCGTGCTTCCTTCGCTCAAAAAAATCGATCGAATCCTCGCGATTTACCAAAAAATTCTTCCAAACCTATTGACTAATCTTACGGAAAAAGATATAATAGAATTTATGATGGCGTACCTGAAAAACGGAGGTGCGTATTCGGTGCTTTTGGCACGTTTGCCGGGGGAAGCCTGCTATACGAACGGCGCATGGTATTACGTGCTTCATAAAAATGCCACCGAAGAGATGCTTCACGACGTGTTCGGCGTAGCCTCGGGATCCTTTGATGCCGAAGGGCGCTTTACCGATTCGGGTAAGGAGTCGCTGTCAAATATTTATTCTTCTTTCGACCGCACCTATCGGGTGTATACCCCGGATGAGGTCGCGAACAAGAAAATTCTGCACAGTTAACCTTTTGGAAAGGAGTGTACCGTGGAAACTCTAATGAAATACCCCGATCTTTCGGGTGCCGACTCATTGACTGTAGCTAAGGCTGTGTGTCAAATGCTATCGGAAAAGCTATCGCTCGACGTCAAGCTGATCAATGTCAAGGACTCCGCGCTGACCGATTATTACGTCGTTGGTTACGGACGCTCCTCGACCCATGTAAAGGCACTCGCGGGCGACGTAGAGGATACCCTTGCCGCATCCGGCGTTTTTGCAAGACGCAGAGAAGGACTGGACAGCGGCGATTGGGTGCTCGTAGACTTTGGCGACGTCATCCTGCATGTTTTCGGTAAGGAAGCGCGCGAGTTTTACCGCTTTGAGCGTTTGTTTAAGCAAGAGGCATTTCTGCCCATCGACGATGTGTGCGGAAATCAGGAATAATATACGAAAAGGACGATTGGATCATGAGACACGATTTTAGAGCCATCGAAGAAAAATGGCAGAAAAAATGGGAGGAAGCCCGTGTTTTTGAGGCGACCGACGATTTTAGCAAGAAAAAGTTTTATGCCCTCGTGGAATTTCCGTATCCCAGCGGTGCGGGAATGCACGTCGGACATATCAAGGCATATTCCGGCATGGAGGTCATCTGCCGCAAAAAGCGCATGGAGGGATATAACGTTCTTTTCCCCATCGGCTTTGATGCATACGGTCTTCCCACCGAAAACTACGCCATCAAGACGGGTATTCATCCCCGTCAGGTAACGGACAACAATATTGCAAAATTCACCTCGCAGTTAAAGAAGGTTGGCTTCTCCTTCGACTGGTCGCGCGTGATCGACACGACCACCGAGGATTACTACCGTTGGACGCAGTGGATCTTCCTCAAGATGTTTGAAAACGGTCTTGCGTTCCGTGATACCACCCTTGTAAACTATTGCCCCAGCTGCAAGGTCGTTCTTTCCAACGAGGACTCTCAGGGCGGCAAGTGCGATATCTGCCATAACGACATCGTACAAAAAACCAAGGACGTTTGGTATCTCCGTATTACCGAATACGCCGATAAGCTTCTCGAAGGTCTTGACCGCGTGGACTATCTTCCCAATGTGAAGATGCAGCAGAGAAACTGGATCGGCAAATCCAAGGGCGCATTCGTTCAGTTCGCTCTTGCGGGCATCGACGAAAAGCTCCGCATTTACACCACCCGTCCCGACACGCTCTTCGGCGTGACCTTTATGGTCATGGCGCCCGAGCATCCTCTCATTGATAAGTACAGCGACCGTATCTCCAACTTGGATGCGATCGAAGACTACCGTGCTGAGTGTGCCAAGAAGACGGAGTTTGAGCGTACGCAGCTCGTCAAGGATAAGACGGGGGTCCGCATCGAGGGCTTGACTGCGATCAGCCCTGTAAACGGTAAGGAGATCCCCATTTACATTTCCGATTACGTTATGATGGGCTACGGTACGGGTGCCATCATGGCAGTTCC
>SVTN01000027.1 GCA_015063765.1 Oscillospiraceae bacterium
CCCGGATGGGTCACCTACTGCGAGACCTTCTTCCCCGAGTTCATCCCCAACCTTTCTTCCTGCAAGTCGCCCCACCAGATGACGGGTGCGATCGTGAAGTCCTACTTCGCAGAGAAGAACGGCATCGACCCCAAGAACATCTATGTCGTTTCGGTCATGCCCTGTACCGCTAAGAAGTACGAGTCCAAGCGTGACGAGATGAAGGTGAACGGACTGAAGGACGTTGACGCTGTTATCACCGTTCGTGAGCTTGCTCGCATGATCAACAACGCAAACATCGACTTTGCTCGTCTTCCCGACGGCAAGTTTGACGACATGCTCGGCGATTCCACCGGTGCAGCTGATATCTTCGGCGCAACGGGCGGCGTTATGGAGGCTGCTCTCCGTACCGTTTACTCCGTGCTTGTTGGCAAGGAGCTTGACGATGTTAACCTCACCGCTGTTCGCGGCATGGAAGGCATCAAGGAAGCGACCATTGATATCGCAGGCAAGGCTGTTAAGGTTGCTGTGGCTTCGGGCTCCGGCAATGCAAAGGCTCTTCTTGAGGCGATCAAGAGAGGCGAGGCAGACTACACCTTCATCGAGATCATGGGTTGCCCCGGCGGTTGTATCAACGGTGGCGGTCAGCCGATCGTTTCCGCTAAGGACCGTATGTACGTAGACTTCAAGGCTCTCCGTGCTTCTGCCCTCTACAACGAGGATGCAGGCAAGGCACTCCGCCGCTCGCACGAGAACCCCTCCATCAAGAAGCTGTATGACGAGTACCTCGGCACGCCCGGCGGACACAAGTCTCACGAGCTTCTCCATACGCATTACTACGCAAGAGACAAATATTGATCTTGAGGAAATGCCGCATTTTGGCATAACCGCAAACAAAAAACTTTCTTATAGCCAGAGGGCGGGAGTTCATCTCCCGTCCTTTGCTTTTTCTTTTTTAAAAATAAGGTTGAAAACCTACGGTTTTCTCCATAAAACCAATTTTTGTTTGTTTTTTCCGTTTTCGCCCTCCGACGTATGGAAATACGCCTCTCGGGCGAAGAACGAAAAATTCTGCTCAAAATCCGCCTATTTCCTCACTAAAAACAAAACAATGCCGTATTTTGGCATAACCGCAAACAAAAAACTTTCTTATAGCCAGAGGGCGGGAGTTCATCTCCCGTCCTTTGCTTTTTCTTTTTAAAAAATAAGGTTGAAAACCTACGGTTTTCTCCGTAAAACCAATTTTTGTTTGTTTTTTCCGTTTTCGCCCTCCGACGTATGGAAATACGCCTCTCGGGCGAAGAACGAAAAATTCTGCTCAAAATCCGCCTATTTCCTCTAATTAAAAACGGAAATTCAGCAAAAGTCTTTACAAATGAGAAAACATTTGGTATACTTAAAGCATCAAACAACACCCGAAAGGAAGCTGTTATGAAGCCTATTTGTCTTGAAAATGACATCTTTCGCTTAACCGTTGGCGAAGACTGTCTTGTAAAAAGCCTGATCTTAAAGGAAACGGGTGAGGAGCTTTTGGTGACCGACACCGAAACCTCCCTTTTCTCGGTGACCCAAGAGCGTCCCTACAACAACGAGATCAAGCTCATTCATATGAACAAGCAAACGACCTTTGAAGGTAACCGTCTTTCTTATGCAGACGGCAAGCTGACCGTCGGCTTTGATATCACCCCCTTTGAGGCGGTTGTGGACGTGAAGATCGCCAAGACCTACATTGCCTTTACCCTTGAGCGCTTCATCGTGCATCCCGACGACTATAAGGGGCTTCTCATGGATACGCCGCCCGTGCTTTCCTTCCGCATCGGTGCCATCCCCGTCAAGACGCGCAAGAATTTTGGCGAGTGGCTAAACGTCATGTGGGACGACGACGCCGCCGTCTGTCTGCTTGCAACCTCTCCTCACGCCGAGATCGACTCGGAAAAGGGACGCGGCTATCGTATTTTGACCGCCGACGCCCACAGAGATATCCTGCTTGAGGGCTGTGGGTGCGCGCTGATCGCCTCTGAAGGCGGTGACAAGGTCCTCGACGCCGTTGAGGACGTGGAGATTGACTACGACCTTCCGCGCGGTGTTGAGAGCCGCCGCAACCGAACCAAGATCAACGCGTCGATGTATTGGGCACACGGCGTCACCCCCGAAAACGTAGACAAGCACATTGAGTACGCCAAGCGCGCAGGCTTCCGCATGATGCTCCTTTACTACTCCTCCTGCTTCAAATCCAGCGGCGGTTGGGCGCTGAACGGCGACTACGACCTGCGTGACGAGTATGAGGGCGATTTTGAAAACCTCCGCAAAATGCTTGACAAGATCAAGGCGGCAGGCATCACCCCCGGACTTCATTTCCTACACACCCACATCGGCATCAAAAGCCGTTACGTCACCCCTGTTGCTGACCACCGTCTGCATCTCAAGCGTCACTTAACGCTCGCCGCACCTCTCGGCACCGACGACACCGAGATCGTGGTGGCACAGAACCCGCGCGGATGTCCTCTGGACTTCCCCTTCTGCCGTCATTTGCAGTTTGGCGGCGAGATCATCTCCTACGAGGGCTATACGACCGAGCCGCCCTACACCTTTACGGGCTGCAAGAGAGGCGCGTTTGATACGAACATCCTGCCCCACGAAAAGGGGCAGATCGGCGGCGTGCTTGATATGGGCGAGTTTGGTCCCACCAGCCTTTACCTGGACCAAAATACGGATCTGATGGACGAGATCGGTGCGAAGATCGCGAAAGCCTACAATTCGGGCTTTGAGTTCGTGTATTTTGACGGAAGTGAGGGCACGAACGCTCCCTTCGCCTTCCACATTGCCAACGCACAGCACCGCGTATACAAGCACTTTTCTCCTGCCCCGCTCTTCTGTGAGGGTGCGGCAAAGACCCATTTCAGCTGGCATATGCTGAGCGGTGCGAACGCCTTTGACGTCTTCCGCACCGACGTTTTCAAAAAGATGATCGACGCACATCCCGTGCATGAAGCACCCCTTATGCAGCGCAACTTCACCCGTCTGAACTTCGGTTGGTGGGCGTTCTTTGAAGACACCCGTCCCGACGTGTATGAGTACGGCATGAGCCGCGCGGCTTCTTGGGATTGCCCCATGTCGATGCAGTGCAACTTCGTAAACTTCGAAAAGAACCCCCGTACCGACGACATCTTTGAGGTCACCCGCCGTTGGGAGGACGTGAGAGAAAAGGATTGGCTGACCGAGGAGCAAAAGGAAATGATGCACTCGGACACCGAGCATATTCTTCTCGTGGGCGAAGAGGGCGAATACGAGCTTGTTCCCTACTTTGCTGTTGACGGCACGCCCGAAGGGCTGTACGCCTATACCTTTACCCGCAAGGACAAGAATTACGCCGTGTATTGGTTCCAGGGCGAGGATAAAGAAATCGCTCTTCCTCTTGCTGATTTTGTGTGCGAAGAAGCCCTCGGCGGCGATAAAACGCCCGTCAAGGCGGAAAACGGAAAGAGCATTCTTCCCGCATCGCACAGAATATCTTTCGACCGACGCAGATATGGATACCCTGCGCGACGCCTTCCGCCGTGCGGAGATCCTCTAATTTCATGTATAGTAAAGCCGCCCCAAGCGCATGCTTGGGGCGGTTGCTTTTATTGCGGATACCTCGGAGTCCGAGGTATCCGCTTTTTACATGAAATGTGCGCCGAAGAGGCACATAAAAAAGCCTCGGAGAGGTCTCCGAGGCTGGGGGTTATTCTGTTACAGTTTCATCAGTGTAGTGGACAGTGACCTTGATATAGTTTGGACCACTAATACCTTGGTATATGCTGCTCCACTGGCTAGGTGTGCCTTTAAAATAGATATCAATGCTGCCTTCAGGACGAGTGAAGGCATTTTCTCCAATCATCGTCACGCTATTTGGGATCGTGATGCTCCTAAGCCCCCAACAATACCAGAAGGCATATTTGCCGATACTCGTCACGCTGTCGGGAATGGTGATGCTCGTAAGGCTAGAGCAGTGCGCGAAGGCATGATTACCGATGCTCGTCACGCTATCGGGAATGGTGATGCTCGTAAGGCTGGAGCAGCCAGAGAAGGCAGAAGAGCCGATGGCGGTCACGCTTCCATCTGTGGGGATAACACTGGTTTTACATCCCAAAATGAGGGTCTTGCTTTCTTTTTCAATTAAGCAATTTCCGACGTTATGATAAACCGTATTACCACTCTCTACAGAAATTGACATGAGCCCCGAGCAACTTAAAAAGGCGTCATGACCAATGCTCGTTACACTGTCGGGGATATTGATGCTTGTGAGGCTATCGCAATGATAGAAGGCTTCATCGCCTATGCTAATTAGTTGGCTATTTTCGTCAAAGGTAATGCTCGTAAGGCTGCCGCAATAATAGAAGGCAGAAGAGCCGATGCTCGTTACACTATCGGGGATGCTGATGCTCGTGAGGCTTTTGCAATTATAGAAGGCAGATTTGCCGATGCTCGTCACGCCATCGGGAATGGTGATGCTCGTAAGACTCTCACAATCATAGAAGGCACCCGTGCCGATAAACCTTGCAGAAGAATGTATACTTGAAGCGGATTCCGCTTTTACTAAGTATAAATATGGTGTTGTACGGTTTCCAAGATAATAAGCGTTATCATACTCATTATATGTAAGAGGACAGCCACTGAAAACCCCCTCGCCGATGACCACCACGCTGTCAGGAATGGTGATGCCCGTAAGGCTGTAGCAAGAATGGAAGGCCTCGCTGCCGATGCTCGTCAGCTTGCTGTTTTCGCCAATGCTGACGCTATTAAGGCTGGAGCACCAACAGAAGGCAGATTTGCCGATACTCGTCACACTATCGGGGATTGTAACGCTCGTAAGGCCGTCGCAAGAATAGAAGGCACCATCAGCAATCGTTAAGGTTCCTTCTTTCACGGTGCAAGCACCTGAAATATTACTCTCTGCCATTATCAAATGGTTTCCAATATACAAAACACCGTTTTTCCAATTATCTTCATCGCCGTAATAACCGGTATTATAGAAGGCTTGAGTGCCGATGCTCGTAACGCTGTCGGGGATATTGACGCTCGTGAGGCTTTTGCAATCATAGAAAGCAAAGGAGCCGATGCTCTCCACAGTGTCCGGGATGGTAACACTCGTAAGGGTCTCGCAATCAGAGAAGGCATAATCGCCAATTGCGCTAACTCCATCATTCAAAGCAACTGTTTTCAATCCTGGATATCTTAAAGTCGCAATTTTTTCTCCATTGTCAACATAGTACCAATCGTTGAAAGTGCCGTCAACTGTCACGTGGCTTTCAACGAGATCACACCATAATGGCTCGGGACGAGATGGGGCTGTTTCACCGTATATATATGCTTCGAGCTTCATCGTACAATCATAAATACGGCCACCGTAAGTACTCAAAAGCGTATATTTAAAAGTAGCCCCCTCCGTCACATAAATTTTTTCATCTCCACTTTTAGCTTTACGAACTAAAATCTCACAACGTTCACTATGTTCGCCAAAGCCATCCGCCCATGCAAGTTGAGCTGCAAACTCTTTTTCATTCGGGGCCTGATGATACCTTAAAGAAGGAGTATCGTTGAAATTTATATTGAGAAAAATTGTATCTTTCAAATAACTACCATCAGAATAGTTCAGTTTTATCTCTCTTTTTTCCTCGACAGAGGATTCTAAGCCAAACTCGCACATGGTTCCTAGGTCCAGTTTCGAAACGGCTGCATGCTTCGTCTCCGAATCCGAGTCGCATTTATTCTTGTCAAGATAAACGGCAACAGCAGTGCCATCCTTAAAGGCGACCTCGATATATTTATAACGCAGAGCCAGAGCTGTCTCTTCTAAAGCAAGCCCCTCCTCAAGAATACCACCGAGGGCACCAAGAGAAAGCATATTTTCCGCCTTTTCTTCCAGCTCGGCAATTTTATCGTAAATTTCCGTGTAGTTTTTGCTGTAATATTTCCAAACGCTGTCGTGATCTGCCTGCGCATATTCTGCACTCACACCCTTGCTATACGGCTCACCAAGGATGTCAACGACAGTCGCTTCATCGGCACCGATGGCGATATTATCCACCTTGCCTGCACGGAAGATATTGGTGCTGATGCCGACAATGATCAGGACAACGAGAGCGAGGGCGCCGACTGTGCCAACAGGCTTGGCAATTTTCTTTGCCTTTTCGATGAGAGCCGCTCTTCTCGCTTCCTTGGCGGCAACCTCTTCGGGCGTGAGGGGTGCTTTTGCTTTTTCCAGCAGGATGCAAGAAACAATAGAAAGCGCAAGCGACAGCACGAAGAAGATGGCGGAGCAGATCATCAGCGCGTTGGCGCAAGCGCCCACGGTGAGACCGTAGTCGGACACCTTGGAGCGAACAATACAGCCGACGACGAAAAATACGATGTGAAAAACCAAGAAGGCGAGGTTATAAATATTGTGCTTCGTATAGGCTTTCTCATCTTTTCTACCGACGATAAGCAAATACAACGCAAAAGCCGCATAGCCCATGGTCACGACAGCCAAGAAAATCACCCAGCCGATGACCGCCATCGGTTCAAGCAGCTCGCCAAGGATGGTGGTGCCGCTCATAAACTGATACAGATTGCCGATGTTTTCCCCTAAAATTGAGGTTACGGGAAGCGCGAAGAGGATCCAGAGCAACACACTAAAAATAACGGAAAGCACGCCGTTGCCAACGCGAAGCATGGTGGGGATGGCTTCCACAAAGTTTGCGGTGCGGAGCATCGCGGCTTGCATGCGCTTTTCGGCTTTGATTTCATCAGAGCTTTTCTTCTTGGAAAAATCGTAGCCGCAGTTGGCGCAAAAGCGCATTCCGGGCGCGACCTTCTCCCCACAATCGGGACAGATGCGCTCTGTTGCTTGTTCTTCGGTCCATTTGGCTCCGCAATACGGGCAAAAATTGCCTTCGTATTCTTTACCGCATTCTTGACATTTTTTCATGTGTCTTTCCTTTCGCAGACAAAATTAAAAAGTGCGACAGCCGAAGCTGCCGCACAAAAAACGCAAACTCCGATTGTCGCCAAACAAATTGCATCGGAAAGCACCAAGATATGTAACTCTCAACTCTGCGTGGAATTTGCATTTTTATCAAATTCAAAGAGTTGAGAAATAGACAAGAATGCCCTCCTCCGAAAAGAAGCGCAGCTTTCCAATGCGATATACAATTTATTTGGCAAAATCATGATAGCACAATTTTCATGAAAGTGCAATACTTTCCTTCCAATGTTTACAATTAAATTTATATATAAAAGAGAAAGCCGATGCCTCGGAATCCGAGGTATCGGCTTTCTGAAATGAAATGTGCGCCGAAGAGGCGTACATGAAATAAAGCCCCCTTTCGGTACGAAAGGGGGCTTTATGAGTTAGGGGGATTCGTGGTTAACGGTTGTCGTTGTTTTCACCGTCTTCGGGGGCGGGAGGAAGCTCGGCTTCAGGAGCATCGTCGACGGTGACCTCGGGGATGTTTTCCGCTTCGGCGGCGTCGTTTTCTTCCTTGGCGATGCGGTTTTCCTCATCGCTCACACGGCGGCGCTTATCGATCATGGAGAGGAGATCCTCGTCCGTCACATCGGCATGGCTCATGGCGTAGGCAAACTGCTCGCCGTCCATGACCTCGTATTTCGTAAGGTATTCGGCGATAAAGTGGAGCTTATCCATATTCTCGTTCAGAACCTTTTTCGCGAGTGCGTAGCCCTCATCGATAAAGCGCTTGATTTCGCTGTCGATGAGGTGCGCCGTTTCGTCGGAATAGTTCTTCGAAGAATTGAAATCTCTGCCGAGGAACACCTCAGCGTCGCTATGGTCGCCGCCGAGCAGGACGGTGCCGAGCACATCACTCATGCCGTATCTCGTGACCATATTCTGCGCGATGTGGGTAGCTCTTTGGATATCATTGGACGCGCCGCCCGAGATATCGCCGAAGATGATCTCTTCTGCGGCTCTGCCTGCAAGGAGCATGGCGATGTTCTCACACAGCTCGGACTTGTAGACGCTGAACTTATCCTGCTCGGGCACGCTTAAGGTATAACCAAGCGCACGCCCTGCGGGGATGATGGAGATGCGGCGCACGGGGTCCTGCGTAGGAAGGACGTGGGAGAGGATGGCGTGACCCGCTTCGTGATAGGCGGTATTGCGCTTCTCTCTTTCGGTTAAGCGCGAGGTCTTCTTTTCGGTACCGACCATGACCTTGAGGGTTGCCTTTTCGATCTCGTCCATACCGATGAGATTTTTACCCATACGGGCGGCAAGAAGCGCCGCCTCATTGAGAAGGTTGGCAAGGTCCGCACCCGTGAAGCCTGCCGTCGACTGGGCGATCTTCATGAGGTCCACGTTGCCCTCAAGGGGCTTATTGCGGACATGGACGCGAAGAATGGCTTCTCTGCCGATGAGGTCGGGATAATTGACGGTGACCTGACGGTCAAAGCGACCGGGGCGCAGAAGCGCGGGGTCGAGAATATCGGGGCGGTTGGTTGCCGCGATGACGATAACGCCCTCGTGCGTGCCGAAGCCGTCCATCTCTACCAGCAGCTGGTTTAAGGTCTGCTCTCGTTCGTCGTGGCCGCCGCCAAGACCCGTGCCGCGCTGTCTGCCGACAGCATCGATTTCATCGATGAAGATGATGCTTGCGGGGCTCTTGCGTGCGGTATCAAAGAGGTCACGGACACGCGACGCACCGACACCGACGTACATTTCAACGAAATCGGAGCCCGAAATGGAGTAGAAGGGGACGCCCGCTTCGCCTGCGACTGCCTTTGCGAGCAGGGTCTTACCCGTACCGGGAGGGCCGACGAGAAGCACGCCGCGAGGGATACGCGCGCCGAGGCGCACGAACTTTTCGGGGGCTTTTAAGAACTCAACGACCTCTTTTAACTCTTCCTTTTCTTCGTCCGCACCCGCAACGTCGGCAAACTTGACGGGGTTCTTCGCATCGTCTGCCGTTTTGGTCTTGGCATGCGAGAAGTTGCCCATTCTGCCGCCACTCTTAGAGGCGCGCACGGTGATGACGATGAGAACGATCAGTCCGACACCGATCAGAATATAGGGAAGATAGGTGACAAGGAAGGAGGGCTCTGCGGGCGCTTCATAGTTATACGCCGAAAGCGTGCCTGCGGCAAGCGAGGCGAGCGCCTTTGCTTCGATGGTTTCGAGCTGCACGTAATTGGAGATGCGATAGGTGTACTTTGCCGTCACCTCCACGCCGTCCTTCATCACCACGTTGCCGTTTTCGTCATACTGGCGCACGTCAAGATGCATGGTCGTACCGTCGGAGTCCACGACGAGGCTTTGTACCTTGCCCTCGTCTAAGTAGGAGAGGACCTCGTTATAGGTCAGCTCCTTTGCCTTCTCGCCATAGCCGTTAAACACGGTCGCCATGACCGCAAAACAAAGGATAATGGCAACGAGAAGCAGAATGTTTTTAAAGCTGAATTTCATGTATAGGGAAAACCGTTCCTTTCTTCATGCCCGTCGGGCAATTATCGTTCCTGCATATCGTCAAAAAGCAATTTTAAAATGTCGTTATTGACGTTTTCGGCGGAGAGATACACGAGCGTCAAGTCCCGCACACCGAAGCCGCCATCGTCGCGCACACCGAAGCCGGGCACCCAAAGAATACCGCGTCCGTCACACAAAACGGGGAGGGACGCACGCCGATCGGTGGGAAGATGGGCGTCGGAATACAGCTTTTTGAGCTTGTGTGTTACACCGCCAAAGCGGTAGGCGTCGCCCGTTTCACGGGAGCGCACGTACAGCTCGCCCTCTATTGTACCAGAAGCAAGAGGGCGCTGTGTAGATAAAGTGTAAACAATTTGCGGTAAGGGCTTGGAACTTTCATCCAAGACACCGAGGATACTGCCGTCCGCAAGCAGGTTGTAGCCTCGCTTTACCGTCGCACGCGGTTGCGTAAAGAGGGGCGCGTCACCGCAAAAAAGCCCGGTTCCCTGTCGTGTAAGCGACACACCGCTCGGGAAGGAGATGGTAAAATCGCCCTTGTGTGCAAGGCGCTCAAAAAGCGCGTCGATATGCACCCTCTCGGGAAGCGCGGCACCCTTTGCCTTGGCGGCATAGAACAGCCGAAGCACACGGTAGCGGAGCGGCTCGGGGAGCGCAAGGAAATCTTCCGCATTGAGGCTATCGCCGTCAAGCAGCGCAAGATATTCTTTGTTTGCCAAGGTTTCGAGGAACGCCATATCACCGCGGAGATTTTCCGTCATGCGCGTTACAGAGCGCTCGGGACGGTCGGTCACACGGGAAAGGCGGGGCAAAATTTCGCGGCGCAGATAATTGCGTGTGTAGGTGACGTCGTCGTTTGTGCGATCAAAAACACAGGGGAGCGAAGCGTCCTCAAGCGCCGCTGTGATCTCCTCTGCCGAGAGCGAAAGGAGCGGACGCAAAACGAAGATGCCGTCGCACAGCGGACGCACGGGAGGAATGCCGCAGAGCGCGTTTCCGCCGCCGCCGCGCAAGAGATTTAAAAGCACCGTTTCAAGGTTGTCGGTTGCGGAGTGGGCGGTGAGGACGGCGGAAAAGCCCTGCTCCCTTGCCGTTTCGGCAAGCAAGCGATATCGCTCACGGCGGGCTGCCGCTTCTAACCCCTCGCCCGTCTTTTGGGCGACGGTGGGAATGTCGGCGTGCGCCACGGTCAGAGGAACGCCGAGCTCTTCACAAAGTGTTTTGCAAAAATCCCTGTCCGCATCCGCTTCCGCACCCCGAATGCCGTGGTGCAGATGGAAGGCGGAAAAGGGGATGCTTTTTTCCTTCGCATAACGGGAAAAAAGCGAGAGGAGCAGGACGGAATCCTTGCCGCCCGAAAGCGCTAAGAGCGCGCCCTTCGAGAGGTGGGCATCCATCCCTTCCTTTAAAAGCATCTCGCGGAAGAGGGCTTCCGCGTGGGCGTAGGCGATCACGGCTCGACTCTGTCCGTTTCGTCGAGGGTGCGGAACTTAGTGAACTGTGCATTCCAGCCCATGGCTACCGAGCCGACCGCACCGTGACGGTTCTTTGCCACGATGATCTCGGCGGTATTGGCAGCCTCAGCCGCCGCTTTTGCGGCAGAGGCGTCGTTTTCTTTATAATATTCGTCACGGTAGAGGAAGAGAACGATGTCCGCATCCTGCTCGATCGCACCCGAGTCACGAAGGTCGGACAGCATCGGCTTTTTGCTGGTTCTGGATTCGGGACCGCGCGACAGCTGTGCACAGCAGAGCACGGGCACGCCGAGATCCTTTGCCATGATCTTGAGGTTTCTCGAGATATCGCTGACCTCTTGGACGCGGTTGTCGATATTTCTTCCGCTTTGCATTAACTGCAGGTAGTCGACGACCACCATACCGAGGTTTTCCACACGGCGCAGCTTCGCCTTCATATCGGTGGGCGAGATGCCTGTGGTATCGTCAATCAGAATATCGCATTCGGCAAGCATGTTGGTAGCATCGGCAAGCCTCTGCCAATCCTCGGGGAGAATTCTACCGCTGCGAAGCGCGCGGCTGTCGACCAAGGCTTCACTCGAAAGCATACGGAGTGCTAACTGCTCTGCTGACATCTCAAGCGAGAAGCAGGCGACCGCCTTTTTGGTGTTCTTCGCAACCTCCACGGCAATGTTCATGGCGAAGGAGGTCTTACCCATACCGGGGCGGGCACCGATGAGGACGAGGTCACCCACACCGAGCTGAACCAAAACGGAGTCGAGCGCCGAGAAGCCCGTGCGGACGCCCGTGATCTGATCGGGATGCTCGGAGAGCTCCTGCAATTGACGGTACACGTCCTGCATGACGTCGCGAATGTGCTTAAACTCGCGCGAGTCCTTCTTTTGCGCGATATCGAAAATTCTTTGTGCCGAGGCGTCAAGGATCTGCTCGACCTCGCCCTCCTCGCTGTAGGCGTCGGCACTGATGCCGTCGCAAGCAGAGATCAGGGCGCGAAGGATCGCTTTATCATGCACGATCTTGGCATAATCCTTGATATTGGACGCCGAAGGAACAGCCTCGGCAAGGGCGGCAAGATAGGTGATGCCGCTTTCGCTGTCGCGGTATGCCCCCTGTGCGACAAGCGTATTCACGAGCGTTACGGTATCCACGCTTTGGCTCGAAAGAAACATGCTTTGCAAAGCGTTAAAGATCTTTTTATGCTCGTCGAGATAAAAATCCTCCGCATGAAGGATGCCCGTCACCTCGGTAAATGCCTCGGGCTTGATGAGAATGGCGCCGAGAACTGCCTGCTCGGCTTCGAGCGACATGGGCAGCTTTCGCAAAAGATCTACAGCCATTTTTGATCCTCGTTTCGTTTTCTCTTATTCGTGCACCACAACGGTGAATTTACCGACGATGTCGGTGTAAATCTTTACGGAAACGGAATACGTACCGTAATTCTTGATGTTGTCGGCAAGCTCGATCTTGCGCTTATCCACAGCGATGCCGAAGTTCTTTTCCAGCGCCTCGGCAATGTCCTTTGCGGTGATTGCACCGTAAAGGCGTCCGTCCGCACCCGATGCGGCGCGGATCTTCACGACGGTACCTTCAAGGCGGGATGCCGTTTCACGTGCCGCCTTTTTCTCCTCGTCGATCTTGAACTGACGTGCGGACTCCTTGCCCTTCAGCTCGTTTTGCGCCTTGTTGTCGGCGATAATGGCAAGCTTCTTGGGGATCAGATAGTTTCTTGCATATCCGTCGGATGCCTCGACCATTTCGTCCTTTTTGCCGAGCCCCTTAACGTTCGTAAGTAAAATGACCTTCATATTTTGTTTCCTTTCTCCCTGCTGTGCGTGCAGGTATACAGTCTTTATTATTTTCCGTTTTGATAATGCTTGTCGATGGCTTTCTTCAGCTTCTCGATGTTTTCCTCATTTGCATCCACCTGTGCGCCTGCCGCGTCGAAGTGACCGCCGCCGTGCAGCTCCTCAAGGATCTTTGCCACGTTGACGGTACCGTCCGAACGGGCAGAGATATGCACCTTGGAGCCGATGGTAACGAGCGTGAAGGATGCGTTGATACCGCGGCCGCTGAGCAGGCTGTCTGCCGCCTTTGCGGCAATGACGCGGTAAGAGGAGTCGGTATTGCCAACGCAAACGGCGATGGCGATATGCTCCTTGTATATCATGGTGTTGGTGAGGAACTGCGCCTGCTTGCGCATATCCGCAACATCGTTTTTAAAGAGCTCGTTTGTTTCGCCGGGGTCTGCCCCCTCACCGCGCAGGAAGCGTGCCGCGCCGAAGGTACGGGTGCCCGTGCTGCGGACGAGCTGCTTGGTGTCAAGCAGGATACCCGAGAGCATCAGCTCTGCCTCCTGCTTTTCAAGGCCGACAGCGCCTAAGTGCTGTTCCAGGATCTCGGCAACAAGCTCGGACGCCGAGGATGCCGAGGGCTCGATATACAGAAGGGCGATCTTCTTTTCAAACGCCGCCGACTGCGTATGGTGGTCAATGATCGCCACCGTTTCGACAAGGTCAAGTAGCTTGGGGCACTCGGTATGCGAGAGGTGGTTTACGTCCACGATCAAAAGCAGCGTTCCCGGTGTCACCAAGGCGGGAGCGTCCGTGGGATCGCAGAAGATCTCCTTGTAATCGGGGATCTCCGACGCCTTTTCAAAGCAAGAGCGCAGGTTTTTGTCGGCACGGTTGATGACGATGTGCACGCGGTCGGTGTCAAAGTGCTGGAGCGCAAAGCGCGCCATACCCACGCAAGCGCCGAAGGAGTCGTAGTCGCCGTTCTGATGTCCCATAATGAGGACGTTGTCGGCGTTCTCCATCAAGCGGACGAGCTGTGTGCCCACCGTGCGCGCCTTGACGTTTGCACGCTTGTAGATCGCTTTGGTCTTACCACCGTAAAAATCAATGCCCGTTTCGCCGCGGCAGACCACCTGGTCACCGCCGCGCTGAAGCGCCATATCCACCGCTTCCTGTGCCAAGGCTTCTCTTTCGGCAAGGCTACCGTTTTCAATACAAGAAACACCGATGGAAACGGTAACGGGAAGCTGATCGCCGATGCGGACGGCACGAATGCGGTCAAGAACGTCAAAGCGGTTTTCCACGCACTTTTGGAGTCCGTCATTGCGGAAAAAGGCGATATATTTATCGCGCTCGTAGGAACGGATGACACCGTTCATATCCGCGACCCATTTGCGAAGGATATCGGACACCCTTGCCGTTGCCTCGCGGAACTGCTCTTGGATGTTTTGCAGCTGATCCTCGACGTTATCGATCATGATATACGCCACCGCGGTTCTCGCGTTTTCATGCGCAATGCGCAAAGCGTCCAGTCTGCCGAGGGCGCTGTTCCACGCCGATACGTCACGGAACACATAGAGATGGCGACCGCTATCTCTTGTCATAAGGATCTTCTCGCAGGCATACAGTCCGCCGCCAAGCGTGCAAAGCTCAACGCCGCGAAACTCCTCCGACACATCCTCTTCGGGAATGCGGAAGCAAACGTCCTCAAGCAAAACGCCTTGCGCGATATCGGTTTGTGCCGTTGCGGTGAGGAAGGCGTCGTTGTACCACATGACGGTGCCCTTCAGATCGCAAAGCGCCGAGGGGTGAGGCGACGCGAGAAGAAACGCCGTTAAGTCGCCGCCCTTCTCTGCTCTGTCAGGCAGCTGTGTATGGGTACGCACCGAAAGGCGCACCGAGAAATACACGGCGAGAAACAGCATGTATGCAAGCACCATGACCATGCCCACAAAGAGGGGCGCAAGAGAGGTGTAGTCGCAAATGAGCACTGCACCTAAAATGGCAGTGACTGCGGCAACCACGGAAAGGGTGATATCCTTGACCGCAGATGCGTTACGCTTGTCCTTCATAGTATTCTCCTTTCGAAAAAGGCTTTTATTTGATCCATTGAAATAAGGATAGTATCTCATCTTAATTATTATAGCAGATAAATCCGAATTTGTAAACAGATAAGGAAGATTTATTTTATTTTTCACCTTTTTTTCACCCGAAGTTCGACTTTTGCACCAAAGTTCTTGATTTTGACCTTCAAGTATGGTAAAATAAGTCGTAAAGCAGTCTTGAAAGGAGGGTTCGCATATGGCTTTTTCGCTTCATTCACCCGTAAAGGTACTCCGCGGTGTCGGACCTGCGAAGGAAAAAGCGCTTGCCCGTCTTGGCATCTTCAGCGTGCGCGACCTTCTTTTTCACATCCCGCACGGCTTTGAGGACAGGGGCCGCGTCAAGCTTTTGAGCGAAGCACGGGACGGCATGCCCGCCACCTTTCTTTTGACGGTGGGCACAGAGCCGAAGACGGCGCGCATCCGCGCGCATATGACCTTGACAAAATTCCGTGTCTTTGACGAAAGCGGAACGGTCGAGGTGGTCTTTTTTAACCAAGACTATTTGAAAAACGTATTCCACGTTGGGGAGCTTTATCGCTTTACGGGCAAGCTCACCCAGCAAAAGCGCTCCTATTCTCTCTCTGTCACCGCCTATGACCGCGTGGAGGAGGGTGTACCGCTTCCCGATCTGTACCCCGTTTATTCCTTGACCGAGGGCATTTCGATGAAGCAGATGCGCACGCTTGTGCGGGATGCGCTCAATGAGGTGCGCCACGAGCTTTTGGATTTTTTGCCGGAGGAGTTGCGCAGAAGATATTGCTTCCCCACCGTCGGCGCGGCGCTTGCCGCATTGCACGACCCGACCGATATGAAAACGGTAGAAGCTGCCCTCAGGCGTTTTGCCTTCGAGGAGTTGTTTCTGTATTCGCTCGGCATGGGGCTTTCCAAAAGAGAGTCGATCAGCGTCCCCGCCATTTCCTACCCTCTGCCCGATCCTACACCCTTTCTCAAAAAGATCCCCTTTGATCTGACGGGTGCGCAAAAGCGCGTTTGCACAGAGATCACCTCGTCGCTTGCCGAGAGCGTTCCCATGAACCGCATTTTGGTGGGGGACGTCGGCTGCGGTAAAACGGTATGCGCCGCCTATGCTGCTTATGCCGTGCTTAGCCACGGCGGACAGGTTGCGCTTATGGCGCCTACCGAAATTCTCGCGCGCCAGCACTTCGGCGATCTTGCGCCGCTCTTTGAAGATCTTGGATTTTCGGCAGCCCTTTTGCTCGGATCGACACCCAAAAAAGAAAAGGAGCGCATCTATGCCGCACTCTCTTCGGGAGAGATCGCCTTTGTCATCGGCACGCATGCGCTTTTAAACGAAAAGATATCCTTCCGCGAGCTGGGACTCGTCATCACCGACGAGCAGCATCGCTTTGGCGTTGCCCAGCGTGCCGCATTGCGTGAAAAATGCCGCGGCGCGCACCTGCTCGTCATGAGTGCGACCCCCATTCCGCGCACATTGGCGCTCGTGCTGTACGGCGATCTTGCCATCTCCCGCATCGACGAAATGCCTAAAGGCAGACAAAAGGTCAAGACCTTCGCCGTGGACGAAAGCTACCGCGCAAGGCTTTACGCCTTTATCAAAAAGCAGGTAGAAGAAGGAAGTCAAGTGTACGTCGTCTGCCCTGCCATTGAGCAAAAGCCCTCGGAGGAGGAAGCCGCCGATCTTTCACTTTACGAAGCGCCGCCGATGAAGACGGTGGCTGAGGTCAAGGAGAAGATGGAAAAGGCACTTCCCGACCTTTCGATCGGCTACCTGCACGGAAAGATGAAGGCGGCGGAAAAGGCAGAGGTCATGGACGCCTTCGTGCGCGGTGAGATCTCCGTCCTCGTTTCCACCACCGTGATTGAAGTCGGTGTGAACGTGCCGAACGCAACCCTGATGATCGTAGAGGATGCCGAGCGCTTCGGTCTTGCCGCGCTCCATCAGTTAAGAGGGCGCGTCGGACGCGGTCAAAAGGAATCCTTCTGTGTGCTGGTTTCGAGCACCGAAAGCGCGGAGGGCAAGCGACGGCTTGCCACCATGCAAAGCATGCACGAC
>SVTN01000028.1 GCA_015063765.1 Oscillospiraceae bacterium
GCGCATGAAGTCGCTTCGCTTATGAAGCAGCCTTCGGCTATGAAGTGTGGCTTCGCCACGATAAAAGTTAGCGCGCTTCGCTTCATGGCGGACACGCCACTTCATGTGAGCGTAGCGAGTGCTTCATATCGCCAAGGGCGATGCTTCATTTTTAGATCACAACCGTTTCCCCCGCTTTGACGCAATAGGTTTTTCCGTTTTCTGTAAACCAGACGTCGATGAGGGTGGGGTTGAAGACGCGGGTGGTGGCGGCGTCTACGACGAGAGCTTCGTAGGCGCGGACGTAATCGTGGATCTCAATATTCGTGGTGTACCAGATGTCGTCCTTGCCGCTGACGTATTCGGCAAAGCGTTCGATCACATCCCAATTGTCGCGGTCGTCAAACTCGTAGCTGTGTCCCCAGACGTAGAAGAGCCAATTGTCCGACGGGTAGCGGGACTGTGTGTCAACAAACTTTTCCGCAAGCGCCATGAGGCTTTCGTTTGCATGGTGGCAGGTCGGTTGAATTGCCCACCAATCGGTGGGAAAGTGAAAGCTTTTCGTGCTTGCGACGGCGCGGGAATAGACGATGCCGCACTGCTTTAGGATTTCGATCGCTTCGGCGTTATAGTCGCTGTAGGCATACGCCATGCCGCGCGTGATGGTGCCAAAGTCCTTTTCTATGTTTTTTCTGTCCTCAAGCACCTCGCGCACCATTTCGGCGGGCTTCAGCTTGGATAAAAATTTATGCTCCAGACCGTGCACCGCGACCTCGTGCCCCGAATCCTTATAAAGGGCGATCGCCTCGGAGCGCTTCAGGCGTCCGCGGAGCTTCTCGCGCGTGACATCCTCGGGGAGATAGCACCCCGAATTGATGTTAAAGGTGGCTTTTAAGCCGTATTTGTTGAAGATGTTGACAAGACGGATATCCTGCACGACGCCATCGTCATAGCTGAAGGTGAGGACCTTACTTTTACCGTCCTTTAATTTCATGTACATGGGGATGCCCTCCTTGTTCGCTTGCGTTCAGTATATCATACTTATTCGAATTTGTAAAGAAGAAGCCTTGATTTTTGCCGTTTTCTATGTTAGAATAGAAAAAAACAAGAGGGGAACGTATGATAAAAGCCATTCAGATCAAAAACGGCGCTCTGTTCGTCGAGTGGGGCGGCTTTAGCACCTATCGCTATACAGAGAAAAAGGGTTGGGAGGTTTCGCCCTGCCTTTTCCTTGTCGTTGAACGGGATATGCAATATGAGGGCCCCGATGCCTTCGATTACCTCACCGAGGGAGAGATCCGCGCGCGTGACGATTTTGATACGCTGTATGCGCTCCACAAAAAGACCTGCGAGATTTTAGGCTGGGAGGCTGATGAAGCATGAAGGTAATGACATTCAATACACAGCACTGCTTAAACTACCTGGAGCAGAAAATTGATTTTGACGTGATGGCGGAAGCCATCTGCGCCTGTGACCCCGATATCGTGGGGCTCAACGAGATGCGCGGAGAGGGGAAGAACCCCGATTATACCGAGCAGGTGAAGACGCTCGCCGAGAAGACGGGAATGCCGTATTATTATTTCGCGCCTGCCATTGTTTTAAATGGCGAAGGCCCTTACGGCAACGGCTTTCTTTCGAAATTTCCCATTGTTCACGCAGAAACCGTGATCATTCCCGATCCCGTACCGCATAAATATGACGGCTACTACGAAACGCGCTGTGTCCTAAGAGCAGAGCTTGAAAACGGCGTGACGGTTCTGGTTTCCCATTTTGGGCTCAACCCCGACGAGGCGGAAAACGCGGTCGCGACCGTGCTTTCAAATCTTGCAAAAGAAAAATGCGTCTTTATGGGCGACTTAAATCTCCGACCCGACGACGCAATTCTTTCGCCCATCCGCGCGAAAATGAAGGATACCGCCGATCTTTTTGAAGGGGAAAAGCTCAGCTTTCCGTCGGATACGCCGCGAATGAAGATCGACTATATTTTCGTTTCTCCCGATGCGACGGTGCTGTCGGCAGATATCCCTGCCATCGTTGCTTCCGACCATCGTCCGCACGTGGCAGAAATCAAATTCTAAAATAAAATAGCCCTTGGCTGCTTTCTTTACAACAACCAAGGGCTATTCCTGTTCTTCGGACTTAGGCTCTATCATCATTCCTAATCCTCACTTTCATTGTGCTATCCTCAAAGCCTTACTTACATATCTTCCGACTGATTTCTTTCTCTACGTTCCTACGCGGATGGCGTCATGCGGAGTGGTTGCTTTTTTGCTTTGGGATGCCGGGAACACACGCTCTTCGAATTTTCGCTTACTTACGCTTTGTCGATAAAGGGTTTGGTGAATTTTCGTTTCAAAAGAAGGGAATGTGGATTGATCTCGCTCCATCGTGAGCGACGCTTGCGCCTTTTCGCGGGTTCTCGTTGGACCTGCGCGCAAGGATTTTTGATCGTTTCTCTTCGTAAATCTATATGAAGCGTAACACCGCCGTGTAATAGGGACCTGTGCGTTTCCTTTTTCGGCGATCATTCGATGAGTGGTGGTGAGTTAACTTGCCATTGGACCGTACCTTCCTTTCCTTTTGTCACCCTTATTATAGCATGCTTTTTTTCGAAAATCAATTAGCAGATTGTATAAAATTAACAAAGAAGTTTTGTAAAAATCGCAGAAATTGTGCAAAATGTACCCAAAGGGGTTTACAAAGCGAAAAAAATATGATAAAATAAATATGTTGTTGTGGAGAAAAGACTTGCTTTTCTCCTTTTTTTGTTGTATAATGCCTCTGTATCATACAGATCCCGAGGTTTTCCATGGACTATTTATATCTTTTCTTCGGTATGGTCGGCATGGGCGGTCTTTCGATATTTGCTGCCTTTTATAACCGTAAAAACAAGGAGCGCCCCGGCACTTCGCGCCTGTATACGCTTTTAGTGGTGATCTTCGCCTTTCTCGGTTGGTGCGTGTTATATGCCTTTGACTTCTCCTTTGAGCCGAAGGTCTTGCTCTTTTCTGCCTTTTACGGCATCGGCTACGCAACGGCAATGCTCGGCATGATCGGCGCGCTTGCTTCGGGCTCGGTGGCATTGACCGCCTTTGTCAAGCAGTTTTCCTTTGTTTTTGTTTCCATCTGGGGCTATTTTGTGGGTTGGGATACCTTCACCCTGTCGGCAGGCCTTGGCATCGCCGCGATTGTCCTTTCCATGTTTCTTTGCCTTGTGTCGGGGAAAAAAGGAAAGGAGCAGGCAGAGGGGCGTCCTGCGGTGACTCTCAAATGGCTGTTATTTGCCTCCATGCTGCTTGGCGGTAACGTGCTTTGCTCTCTTTTGCAAAAGTATGAGCAGATTGCCTACCCCGGAGAGCACAAGAGTATGATGATGGTCTTCGGCGTGGGTTTTGCCATCCTCTTTGCCTTCCTCTTTGCCTTAAAAGAGGACAAGACCCATTGGCGCGCGGCGGCAAAGACATCCTTTCAGTTTCCGCTTCTTGCAGGCTGTTGCTCGGCGCTTTTAAATCTCGCTATTTTACTTCTCGCGAACAGCGAGGTGATCTCCTCGGGGCTTGCCTTTTCGGGCATGGCGGTGGGTGGACTTGTGCTCACCATGATCGCCGACCTTGTTTTCTTCCGCGAGAGGCTTTCCCTCCGACAGTGGATCGGTATGGCACTCGGCACGGGAGCGCTTATTTTTCTCAATATCAACTGATTTTTTCAAACAGGAAAAGAAAGAACGATGCAAGCAATCATAGATTTTTTTCAAAATGAGACCGTAATACAGGCAATCGGATTTCTTGGGATGGGATTTAGCCTCATTGCCATGCAAAGCAAATCCTACAACCTTTTAACCTTTTTGAGGATCAGTAGCGAGTTCACCTTTGGGTTTCAATACCTTTTGGCGGGCGCATGGACGGGCATGGCGACCAACTTCGCGTCGGTGGGTACGAATTCGGTCTATCGCTATCGCATAAAAAACGGAAAATCCACCCTGCCGTTTCAAATTGCCTTTGCCTTCTTATATACGGCGCTGTGTCTGATCTCCTGGCACGGCTGGGTCAGTCTTTTGATCATTGCCGCAAAGGTGATCTCCACCATTGCGATGGGCATCAAAAACACGCGCACGATCCGTATTCTCAGCCTCTGCTCCTATCCGCTTTGGCTGATTTACAACCTCTCTGTGGGCTTGATTGCGGCGATCATCAACGATTGTATCACCATTTTTTGTTTGCTTCTTGCCATTCTGCGGATCGATGTCATTCCTGCCATCCGCGCGAGAAGAGCTGCCGCTTCGGGGACAACGGATGTTAAAGAATGATTTTTTATCGGCTGGGGAGCAAGCCCCGCCCTACATCAAATGCGGTGCAAGACTTGATCTTGCACCGCATGTTCTTTTATTTTACCGTCACGACGGTGACTTCTTTTCCTTCCTTCTTGGCAAAATCGGCGGTGTATTTGGTGCCGCGGGATTTGCCGTCCCAAATGACAAGCACCGCGTCGGCGAGCTTTACCATTTCCTCGTTTCGCTTCAAGGGGGCTCCCTTTCCGTAACGCGCATAAGCAGGGCGCATGATCAGCTTGGAGATACGGTTCTTGTCGGCGTACTCCTCGGCTAAAGTGTCAACGCCGTTTGCGCCACCCGATATGATGGTATCGACCTCCTTTGATACATAGGGAGAAAGATCAAATGCTTTAATACTTCTTGATCCAACAATTAACAGCTTCATATTCTTCTCCTTTAAAAGTCTATAAATTCTTTTGAATTTACTATATTCTATCATGTAAAATTAAATTTGTAAATAGGGTATAATAAATTTAACAGTAGAAATTATAGAATTTTGGAGAGCGCCATGCGAGAGAGCGAATATAAGATGAATCTTGTAAAGATCGGTCTTCGGATCGCGTATTACAGAAAATTAGCAGGAATGACACAAGAGCAGCTTGCGGAAGCCGTGGATATATCGGCAGGATATTTGTCACAGCTTGAGGCGCCGGGAATGTATTATTGCCCCTCCTTAAAGACGCTTTTTAAGATCGCCGAGGCACTTGGAACGACCGTTTCAAGACTGACTGATGTCGAAGATTGATTTTTATACTGTTTTTGCGGTGCAAGACTTGATTTTGCACCGCTTTTTTGATATACTGAAAATAAGAGTAAAGAAGGAGCAGGCAAAATGGCATTACAGCTTGACGATAAGCTTGTCATCGGTGTGTCGTCGCGTGCGCTTTTCGATCTTGAGGCGGAGAACCGCATCTACGAGAACGAGGGGCTTGACGCATATGCGGCATACCAGATCGAGCATGAAAAGGATATTCTCCGTCCCGGCACAGCCTTTCCCCTCGTAAGGGCATTAGAAAAGCTCAACGAGGACGGCAAGCACCTGACCGAGGTCATCATTATGTCGAAGAACAGCGCAGACACCAGCCTGCGCATCTTCAATTCCATTGAGCATTACGGGCTTGGCATCAGCCGCGCCGCTTTGGTTGGCGGCATGCCCATCTATCCCTATCTCGGTACCTTCCGCACCGACCTTTTCCTTTCTGCCAACGAGGAGGACGTTGAAGAGGCGGTCAACGCGGGCTTTGCGGCAGGCATCATTTGTGAAAACAACGATCTGCCCATCGACCCCGACGGTGCTGTGTCCGAGATCCGTATCGCCTTCGACGGCGACGCTGTCATCTTCTCGGACGAGTCGGAGCGCATTTATCAAAGCGAGGGGCTGGCGGCGTTTGCCGAGCATGAGCGCAAGAACGCCCAAAATCCGCTTGCCGAAGGACCCTTTGCCAAGTTTTTAAAGACACTCTCCCATATTCAGCGAACCTTCCCGAAGGGGGAGGTGCCCATTCGTACCGCTCTCGTGACGGCGAGAAACGCCCCCTCCCACGAGCGCGTGATCCGTACCCTGCGTGCTTGGGACGTGCGCATTGACGAGGTCTTCTTCCTTGGCGGGATTGCCAAGAGCGACGTTTTGCGCGACTTTGGCGCAAACATCTTCTTTGATGACCAAAAGGTGCATACCGATCCTGCCTCGCGCGTCGTTCCTTCGGCGCGTGTGCCTTATAAAAAGCAATTAAGCAAATAACTGTTTACAAAATAACGCCGTTTTCGGCGGAAAGGACCCACCGTGTTAAAGAAATCCCCCTTTCTTACATACGTGCTCTCAAAGACCTCTGCCCTTGCGGCACAGGATGGAAAAAAGGCGCAGAACAGCAACTATTTTCTGGCTGCCCTGTATGAATTGATGGACTCCTATGCCGCAGGCGCCCACTTTGAGGAGGCGGCGACCCCTGAAGGGAAAAAGGAGCTGGAGAACACCTATTTGACGCTTTCCTCCTACGGAAAGGCGTTTGACGAAAAGCGCGAGGCGATCCTCGCCTTTATCCATGCGGAGGGCTATTCCTCCATGTCCGACGATCTTCTGTTCGGTATGTTCTCCTACAAGGCGGAGAGCCATGCCAAGAAGAACGGCAAGGAGCTGGTAGACACCCCCTCGTATATTGCCGTGGTGATGGCAGAGCCCACCGCCGCCATCAAAAAATGCGTGCTCGGCATTGCCGACGCCCCCAAGGCGGAAGAAAAGTCGGGCATCTCGGACGCGCTCCGCGACACCATCAAGGAGCTCTACACCGAGGAAGATGAGGACGAAACGGCAGAAACGCCTGAAAAGGAAGAAGCAAAGCCGCAAAAGAAGGACGGCAAGCAGCATCTTTCCGAGTCGGTTGCCGTTGCCCGTAAGACGCGCGACGCGCTGCTCTCCAAGATCTTCGGACAGGATGTGGCGGTCGCCACCTTCGTGTCGGGCTATTTCCAATCTGAATTGATGGCGCACACCCGTGCAGGCGGACATAAGCCTGCCGCCGCCTTTTTGTTCGCAGGCCCTCCCGGTGTGGGTAAGACCTATCTTGCCGAATGTGCCGCCGAGGCGCTGGAGCTCCCCTACCACCGCTTTGATATGAGCGAATACGCGAGCTATGACGCGGGTACGGTGCTGGCAGGCTCGGATAAGGTGTACAAGGACAGCAAGGCAGGCGTTTTGACGGGGTTCGTTGCGAAGAACCCGAGGTGCGTGCTTCTTTTTGACGAGATCGAAAAGGCACATCTCAACGTCATTCATCTCTTTTTGCAGATCCTCGACGCAGGAAGACTGCGCGACGCGTATACCGATAAGGAGGTTTCCTTCTCGGAGGCGGTCATCATCTTTACCACCAACGCAGGACGCTCTCTCTATGAGGATCCGAGCGTCGGGAGCCTCTCGTCCTTGCCCAAAAAGACGGTTCTCAAGGCACTTGCCTTGGACAGAAACCCGAACACGGGTGCCCCCCTCTTCCCGAATGCCATCTGCTCTCGCTTTGCGTCGGGCAACGTTGTGATGTTCAACCATCTTTCGGCGCACGATCTCTTTACCATTGCGAAGCGTGAGCTTTCGAAGAACACCGAGGGCTTTCTTGCCTCTACGGGCACGGCGGTCAACGTCAGCGATGCGGTGGCGACAGCCCTGCTTCTTGCCGAGGGCGGTCATGCGGATGCCCGTGCCGTGAAGGGAAGAGCAAACGCCTTTTTCCATGAGGAGCTTTACGAGCTTTTGCGCCTGATCGCCGACGACGAGCGCGCCGAGGGCGGCGCGAAATTAAAGACGGTGGACGTGGACGTGTATACCGAGGGCGCGCCCGAGGATATTGCATCCATGTTCGTGGGCAAGAGCCCTGCCGAGGTGCTCGTTTTTGCCGAGGGTCAGGTGGCGCGTGACGCAAAAGCACGCCTTTCCTCTCTTTCGGTACATGTCGCCGAGGATAAGAAGACGGCGGAGGAGATCCTGTTTGAAAAGGATATTTCGGTCGTTTTGTGTGATGTGCGCACGGGCGTGCGCCACGGCGGCGAGGACTTCTTAAACGCCGAGGACATTGCCTCCGAGGGACACGATTTCCTCACCTACGCCCTTTCCAAATGTGCAAAGCCCACCTATCTTCTCACCGAGCGTGCGGGGGATGTGAGCGTGGAGGAATTTTTGTCCTTTGCACGCCTCGGCGTCCGCGAGGTGCTTTCGCTTTCGGACGATGCCTTTGAAGAGCGCGTTTCGGAAGCCTGCCGTACCGCCTACAGCCAAGGCAACATGCTTCGCCTTGCCAGAGAAAATAAGGTGCTCACCTACAAGAGCGCGCAGAGCATTTCCGAGGACAGAGCGTTTGCGAAGATCGAGCTGTTTGATTTCCGCCTCTCGCTCTCCCGTGATATGACCGACAAGGGGAATATCCTTGAAGGGGCATCCAAGCCCACCGTCCGCTTCTCCGATGTGATCGGCGCGGAGGGCGCGAAGGAGGAGCTTTCCTACTTTATTGATTATTTGAAGGATCCCGTGGGATACCTGCGCCGCGGCGTGCATGCGCCCAAGGGTGTGCTTCTCTACGGTCCTCCCGGCACGGGTAAGACCATGCTGGCACGCGCCATGGCAGGTGAGTCGGACGTGACCTTCTTGACTGCCGAGGGCAATCAGTTCTTAAAGAAATACGTGGGCGAGGGCCCCGAAGCGGTGCATGCCCTCTTTGCAACGGCGCGCAAATATGCGCCCTCCATCCTCTTCGTGGATGAGATCGATGCCATTGCCAAGAGCCGTGACGGCGCGGACGCCGATTATACCGCCGACGTATTGACGGCGTTTCTCACCGAGATGGACGGCTTCCACACCGACACCTCAAAGCCCGTTTTCGTGCTTGCCGCCACCAACTATGCGCTTGACGGCGCGACCCGTCGCCGCCTTGACCCCGCGCTTGTGCGCCGCTTTGACAGACGCATTTACGTGGATCTGCCGAACAAGGCGGAACGACTGCGCTTTTTGACCGATGCGCGCGGAAAGCACCCCACGGTGTCCTTGAGCGACGAGGCGCTTGACAACATTGCCATGCGTTCAACGGGGCTCAGCCTTGCCGATCTTTCGCAGATCTTTGAAATGGCACTCAGGTCAGCCATCCGCACGCAGGGAAGCGTGACCGACGACTCCCTCGAGGAGGCGTTTGAAACCTATACGGGCGGTGACGCCAAAAAGCATAGCGAAGCCGAGCTTCTGCGGACGGCACGGCATGAAGCGGGTCATGCGCTTTTGTGCTATGCGGGCGGAGAAGTGCCTGCCTACGTTACCATTGTCGCAAGAGGCGACCACGGCGGCTACATGCAGCACGCCGAGCGCGAGGAAAAGGGTGTTTACACCAAAGCGGAGCTGCTTGCGCACATCCGCACCGCCCTTGGCGGCAGAGCCGCAGAGATGGTCTGCTATGCGGACGACGGGCTGACGACGGGTGCGTCGGGCGACCTTGCCGCCGCCACGAAAACGGCAGAGCGCATGATCTGCGATTTTGGTATGGATGAGCGATTTGGGCTTGCGGTCGCCAGTGATGAAGAAAAGCGGGCGATGTATCCCGAGATCCGCCGCCGTTTGAACGAGGTTCTGGATGCGGCGCTTGCCGAGGCGGTTGCCTATATTCAAGAGAAGAGAGCGGTGCTTGACGCGCTCGCGTCGGCGCTTCTAGAAAAAAATCACCTGCGCTCTGACGAGCTGAAGGCGATCTTCGAAGAGTGATTTTTTTGGGAAACCATAAAAATAAAAAACATTTACGGAGGAAAAACAAATGGCAGAAGTAAACATGCAGAAGGCAAAGGAAGTCTTCGACGCTCTGGTCGAAATGCTTGACACGAGAGATTGGAAGTATGACAAGTTTGAAGAGGACCTTGTGATCAAATCCGGCATCAAGGGAGAGGACCTTCCCATTGAGTTTATCATCGTTGTAAAGCCCAAGAATCAGGTCGTACAGCTTCTTTCGCGCTTGCCCTTCCAGATTCCCGAGGATAAGCGCGTAGATGCGGCAATCGCCGTCTGCGTTGCCAACAACGGTCTTGTTGACGGCTCCTTTGACTACGACATCGGTGACGGTGACATCACCTTCCGTCTTACCTGCAGCTATCGTGAGAGCTTCTTGAGTGCCGATCTTTTCGAATACATGATCTTAGTATCCGCAGGCACCATTGATGACTATAACGATAAGTTCTTTATGATTGCGAAGGATATGATGAGTGTCCAACAGTTCATTGAGAAGGAAAACGCATAAGGAAAACTCATAATTTTTGGCGATAACGGGGCACGAAGTGCCCCTTCGCTCGACCGCGCGCTTGCAGTATATTATACAGCATCGCTTGCGGTCGGGCGATCTCGTCTAAAATTATGGGTTTTCCTCATTTGACGGGACAAAGTGGGCAAATTGCGCGGCGTTCGCGGGCGAACAATCTTATCCGAAAATGATGTGTTTTCCCCGTTTGACGGAGCAAATATAGGAAAAAGGAAAAAACAATGAAAAAACACCGCATTTTGTTATGTTTTGTTTGCATCCTTATGATCATGTGTGCGCTTGCAGGGTGTGCGCGGGGTGATAAGGACGCAAACGCGCGCCTAGAGGGGCAGACGCGCGCCATGCTGGACGCACTCCTTGCGGGAGATGACGACGGCGCGTATGCGCTGGTTGCGAATGCCGCGACAAAGGAAGACTTTTCTCCCGTATGCAAGCAGATGAGGGAGATGCTTTCGGGTGTATCCTCCTATGAGCTTCGACAGCTTGGCACCAACAGGTCGGGGGAAGAGTATGCCGTTTCCTTCCTTGTAACCGCGAAGGCGGAGGAGGGGGAGCGCAGCTATGCCGTCACGGCATATGAAAAAGCGGGCACGGACGGCATGAGCGCATTCCTTTTACAGCGCAACGAGGAAGCGATCGTTCCCGTGGGTGCTGTTCGCAACATGAAGGGGGCGGGCGCGCTTTCGTGGTGCATGCTTGTCCTCGGTGGACTTTCCTGGCTCTTTGTTTTAGCCGCCGCCATTGACTGCGGTCTGCATGCAAAGAAAAACAAGGGCATTATGTTCTTCATCATTCTCTTTGGCATGGCGACCTTTGGGCTTACCCTTGCCCCGTCGGCAGGCTTCTCCATCGTTCACGGCTACTACGAGCCCTATTCGGCGTTTCTCCTTTACCCCGACGGCAAGGAGGTCTTGCGCCTCTTCCTTCCCTTGGGGGCGATCGGCTGGTTTGCGCTTCGCCGTAAATTTACCCACCCCGAGGAATGACCTCTTTTAAAGCAAAGGACTTGATTTCGAAGAAGTCAAGTCCTTTTTATTATTCTAACCAGCTGTCAAGCAACTGCTCGACAAGCTCCTTTTTGTGTTGCGGGAGAGCGGCGTATTTTTCCCACACGTCGTCGTGGACGGCGTGCGCTCTTTTGCCCGTGAGGATATAGTCGGCATCGATGGCGAGAAAGTAGCAGAGCTTGACGAGATTTTCGGGGCGGATCGCCTTTTTTCCCTGCTCAAGGTTGGAGATCATTTGCACGGAAACGTCCATTAACTCAGCAAGCTGCTCTTGCGTATATTCCATTTGCTTACGGCGGAGCTTGATCCTTCTGCCGATCTCGATAAGTAGTCTTTGATCTGCCATAGTTCGCCTCCAAGTGTAACTTTTACTCCATTATATCGCTTATAGATTAAAATTTTAATCATCTATGGGTTGACAAAATTAAACCATAGGTGTATAATAGAGAAAAGGATCGAAAAAGGATCCTAAAAACAAAAGGAGGGTTCCCATGAAACCGAAAAGCATTCCTCTCGCGCTCGTTCTCAGTATCGTGACCTGCGGTATTTACGCCATCTTTTGGTTTGTGTCCTTGACGAACGATACGAACGCGCTTGCGGTGACTAAGACGGCTGGCGGATGGAAGGCGATCTTATTCTCCATTCTCACACTCGGCATTTATACCTACTATTGGGCATATAAGCTTGGTGTGAAGGACGGCGAGATTTCGGGTCGTGCTTCGCGCGGTGTTCTGTACCTCGTGCTTTCCTTCATTGGCGTTGGTTTTATCGTTGCCGCGATCTTAACGCAGATGACAGTCAACGAGGCACTCGCACGCAAACAAGTCTGAGCTTTTTTGCGTAAAAATATCCCTTTTCCGGAGAAAAGGGATATTTTTATTTTATTTTTAGCCCGCGAGCTCGTCACGGACAAGATCTTCCACCTCGCCTGCGATCCGCTTTGCTTTCTTGGTCAGCTTTTTTCCCTTTTTGGTTTTGGTCATAAAGCAGGCAAGCCCGATGGCGGCGGCGATTCCTGCGATGTGGCAATAAAGGGTGGTATGGCATCTTCTTCTGCAGCCCATCTGTTTTTCTCCTTCCGCGTTTTGTTGTTAGTATCCCCACGGATGCGCCGTTTATGCACCGTTTTGGATTTTTTTCTTGACTTATTTTTTGTCTTTTGATATACTAATAGCATCAAGAACAAGGAGAAATTCCCGTGACCGAAAAGCAAGCCCTCTCCCTAAAGGATATCTTTTTTCGCATCAAGCAATTTTACTACGGTGTTTCGGACAAGCCGCTTTCTGCCGCGAACCTGACGGCGGGAGATTCGGCGGAATATATTGCCGCCTTGAAGACGGCAGAGGAAACCCTCTTCCTGCCTGACGGCGGTAAGCCGCTCGACGACGATGCGGACGGGATGCTCCGCACCCTTTGTACCGAAACGCGCACAGCGCTTGTAGAGAAGAACGTGCGTCTTGCGGGCGACCTTGCTTCGCTCGGCGTGCGCCTTATCGGGGTCTACACCTTCCCCTATATGAAGCGGTCGGATTTTGTGCGCAAGTGCCTGATCCCGCTGAGAGAGAAGCACGAGATCTCCCTTTTTGCAAAGGAAGAGCAGGCATTTTTGAAAAAAAGCAACCGCCCCTTCCGTCTTTCCCCCTCCTTCGCGCCCCGAGAGGGGCGGTATTATGAGGACGATGCGGACGAGGCGTTAAAGCTGGCGCACCCCGTTCTCTACGCTCTGTTTGTTGTCCTCGGTGTTCTGCTTTTTGCCGGCAGCATCGTTGGCTTTGGGCTGTTCGCGGGGCTCGTGCTTGGCGTGTCCTCTCCCTGGCTCATCCTCGGCTATTTCGGTGCCGCCGCCCTTGGGGTGGGGCTATATAGTCTTTTGATGTCCTTCGTGCATCAATACATGGGTCACACGCTCACCCTGCTTCTGGTGATCAGCGGCGCGCTTGCCGTACTGCTTTCCCTCCTTCTTGCCTTATGAAAAGAAAGGTCTATTTAAGAAAACGCATTGCCCTCACCGTCTTTTTGGTGACGGCGGCTTTGTCGGCACTCGTTGCCGTTACGGCACTTTTGCTTCTTCTGCTTCTTCTTCCCGATGCCCGTCTTTGGGCGAGCGCGGCAGTCGCCGCCTCTTTTGCGCTGTCCTTGCTTCTCGCTCTTCTTCTCTCGCGTGTTTTTGCAAAGCGGCTGGTTTTGCCGCTTGGAGAGGGGGCAAAGGATACGGGTGTCAGCTACACCGAGCTTTCTCACTTGTACGAGCTGCTTGAAAAGCAGGATGCTGCCATTGAAAAGCAGCTTCTGTCGGCGCGCCGCCGCCAAGAGGAGTTCCGTGTGCTTTCCGAAAATATGGACGAGGGGTTGGTGGTCGTTGACCGCCACGGAAGGGTGGTTTCTGCCAACGCCGTTGCCCGTGCCTTTATGGAAGAAGGAAATGAAGGCGATGCAATCACGGAAATTTTAGACGTTGCGCGTGCCGGAAGACACAACGAGAGAAACGTGGTGCACGAGGGGCGTTACTACCGCATGATCGGCAGCCCCGTTTTGCAAAACGAGAGCATCGTGGGTGCGGTAGCGCTTTTGCTTGACGAAACCGAAAAGCGCTCAATGGAGCAATACCGCAAGGAATTTACCGCCAACGTTTCGCATGAATTGAAGACCCCCCTCACCTCGATCTCGGGCTTTGCCGAGCTGTTAAAGAACGGCATGGTGGCACCCGACGACGTTCCCGAGTTTGCCGCCGATATTTATGCCGAGGCAAGACGGCTTTTGACGCTGGTCAACGACATCATCCGTCTTTCGCGCCTTGAGGACGGCTCTCGCCCCTACGAAAACAGTGAAGTCGACCTGTATGCGACCGCAGAGGCGGCGCTTTCCACCGTTCGTCCTGCCGCCGAGAGAATGGGGGTTACCTTATCTCTGGAAGGAACGCGTGAAACGGTCATGGGTGCTGAGCCCATTCTGTACGACGTTATCTACAACCTTTGCGACAATGCGGTGAAATACAACCGCGAGGGCGGATTTGTGCGCGTCTACGTCGGCGAGGGCGAAACGGGCGCGGTCATATCGGTGGAGGATGGCGGCATTGGCATCCACGCGGAGCACATCGACCGCATCTTTGAGCGATTTTATCGCGTCGACAAGAGCCATTCCAAGGAGATCGGCGGTACAGGCCTCGGCCTTTCCATCGTTCGCCACGGCGTGGCGTATCACGACGGCGAGGTGTCGCTCACCTCTACCTTTGGGGTTGGTACAAAGGTGACGGTGACCTTGAAAAAGTAAACTTTTATTCACAAAAAGAGCCTTGCGTTCGCAAGGCTCTTTTTTACAGCTGCTTTGGACGGCTATTACCGATCAGTGCGGCAATCAGTCCGAGAATGAGTGCCGCCGTTGTGCCGATGGAAGCGGCGGTAAGGCTTCCCGAGAGGATGCCGAGTGCGCCTTCTTCCGCGACCGCCTCCTTGACCCCCTCACCGATCGCGCCCCCAAAGCCGAGAAGCGGCACGGTGACACCGCACCCGAAAAGCTCCCTTAGGGGCACGTACCATCCAAACGCCGAAAAGGCAACGCCCGCCACCACAAAGGCGACGAGAATGCGCGCAGGGGTGAGGCGCGTGAGGTCGATCAACAGCTGGGCGACGGCACACAAAACGCCGCCTGCGAGAAATGCAAGCAAATAATTCATTTATCCCTCCAAAAGAATACAAGGGGCGATGCCGTAGATGCTGCCCCCCTGTTGGGTGCTTTGCGGGCTCATCATGGCGCCCGTCGACAGAAAGAGAATTTTTTTCATTTCGCCCGACACAAGCTTTGGGAGAAAGTGGGCAGATAAGACCGCCGCTGAGCAGCCGCACCCCGACGCGCCCGCGTGGGCGTCTTGACTTTGCTTATCGTAAAGCAGACAACCGCAATCGCGATGTCCTGTGAGTCGGACTCCTTCCTTTTCCAAAAGAACAGAGAGAAGCAGGCTTCCTTCCTCTCCGAGGTCCCCCGTCACGATGGCGTCGTAATCGGCGGCACGGGTTTTTGTTTCTGCGAGAAAGGAGAGAATACTGTCCGCGGCGGCAGGCGCCATTGCCGCCCCCATGTTGGATGCGTCGGTGATGCCGCCGTCAACCAGCTTTCCCGCCATGCCGTGGGTGATGCGGACGCCTGTATCCCCTTTTTCGAGGATATACGCCCCCGCGGCGGTTGCCGTCCACTGGGCGGTGGGTGCGCGTTGTCCGCCGTATTCGAGGGGGAAGCGGAACTGCCTTTCCGCCGCCGCATTGTGCGAGGAGCTTGCCGCCGCCGCGCTTGTGACCCCTCCCGCCGCAAGGGCGATCGAGGCGAGAAGCAAGCCCTCGGTCATGGTGGAGCAAGCACCGTACAGCCCGAAATAGGGGATCTCAAAGGGAAGAAGCCCCTCGGCGCTCGCCATGCATTGGTTTTGCAGATCTCCCGCAAAAAGAAGCTCGGGAAGCCCCTTTTTGTTCCATTTTTTGAGGGCAAAGGTGAGTGCCATGCGGATGGCAGCCGCCTCCGCCTGCTCCCACGTTTTTGCGCCGAAGCGGTTGCAGTCGTCGTGAAAATCGAAAAGCCCGCCGAGCGGTCCGCGGCTCTCCTCTCTGCCCCCGACGGAGGCGTGCGAAACGATGCGCACGTTGTGAAATGTAAAGATCCTTCCCATAAGCTCCTCCTTTTTTGCTAGTTTGCGCAGAAGGGCAGGGAATATTCTCTTGCTTTTCTCCCTTTTCTGTGCTACAATATAGAAAAAGGAAGTGAAAAAATGATTACAAATGCAATGCGGCTTTTGCGGGCGGCGAAGGTTCCCTTTGACGTCAAGGAATATGAGGTGGATGAGAATGACCTTTCGGGCGTGCATATCGCCGAATGTCTTGGCATTTCCGCCGATTGCATGTTTAAAACACTCGTCGCGCGCGGCGCGTCGGGCGGTATCTACGTTTTTTGCATCCCTGCGCCGTCGGAGCTGGACCTCAAAAAATGTGCCGCGCTCGTCAAGGAAAAAAGCATAGAGATGGTGCACGTCAAGGAGCTTCTCTCGCTCACGGGTTATATCCGCGGCGGCTGCTCCCCCGTGGGAATGAAAAAGAAATACCCCACCTACATGGACGAAACGGCGACCCTATTTTCTCCCATCTACGTTTCAGCCGGGGTACGCGGCGCACAGCTGGAGATCGATCCCGAGGTGCTTGCCGCCTTTGCGGAGATCACCTTTGCGGATCTCACAAAATATTAAAAAAGAAGCGAATGGGTGCCTTCCATAGAGCAGTATACTCGAACTGACAGGAAAAGGACGGAGAGTGTTTTACATTCTCTGTCCTCTTTTCTTGACAAGCACTGCATTTGTAGACACAAATGCAGTATCAAATTGGAAGTGATATGCTGACCGTGTCAGCGTGATATTGTTGCAAGCAACAGTGATA
>SVTN01000029.1 GCA_015063765.1 Oscillospiraceae bacterium
AATGGTGGTAGCTCATATTGAATTCTCCTTCTGTTTAATGTTTGTGTGGTAACTTCATTATAACACAGGATTCAATATGAGTGTTTTTATTTCTTAAAAGTGTTGCACTTGATAGTATAATTCACCGCGGATTAATAAAAAGCCGTGCGCACAGCGCACGGCTTTTGCTTTTCTTTATTTTAGATAGGTTTTGCGTTCGCAAGCAGATACTTCTCTGCTTCCGCACACCAAAGACCGTTGTTCGCCTCCACGATCTCGGAAAGACGCGCATAAAGAGGATCCGTCTTACCAAGCTCAGCAAGATCCGCGAGGGCAGTCAGCGGCATGGAGATGAAGTTGTAGATCAGCTTCTTTCCGCCGGGGATCTTATCGAGGTTGTTGATGGTATCGATGGCGGCGTCAAGTCCGCCCACGTGGGTGATCATAGCGGCAGGGTTTAGTTTGCCCGAATTCATCATCTTGATGCCTTCGACCATATCATCGGTATTACCGCCCGAGTTGCCGCAGATGTGCGTAAAGTTATAATGCACGTTGTAGAAGTTGAACATTGCCGAGAAATCCTGACGCGTCGGGCCTGCAAAGAAATTGAGGCATCCGTCAAGGCCAAGAACGCTGTCTGCAAGCTCAATGACGGGTCTTACGGGTGCATAAACGAAGGCATCGTCATAGCCGCGGCCGTCCGTCAGCGCAAGGAGATAGGCCCTAGCATCCTCACACTCATTGGTGTTAACATAAACCAGCTTAACACCGCAACGCTCTGCTTCCTCCACCGTGACGATGGATGCGGCACGCGCAAGGCGCGCGCTGTCAATGTCGGTCACGACGAGAAGTGAGGGGCGTCTATCGCAATGGATGGCGTAGTCGATGGCACCAAGACCCATCGGTCCCGCCGCCGCCATCAAAATGGTGTTACCGCCCTCGACAATGCCCATCGTGTGCTGATGGGTGACGTTGTTGGTGTGATAGTTGGTATGATATCCCGCAACGATGCAGGAGATGGGCTCAGCCACCGAGCCGTAGAAAAACGCGTCGTTCTCATAATGGAGCAGGCAGTTGCACTCCATCACCTCGTTGGGGATGACGATGAACTGCGAGTTGCCGCCGATATAGCGATAGGAATAGCCGGGAGCCTCAGGACCGCCCTTGTAGCCGAGCGCAGGCTGAATGGCGAACTTATCGCCCGGCTTGTACTGATCCTTCCATTTCGCACCGACAGCGAGGATCTCGCCGCAAAACTCATGACCCATGATGGTAGGATGCTCCGCAACGTCGTTCGGCACGCGCTTATGCGCCGCACCTTGGAGCACCGCTTTGTGCGTGGACATGCATACACTGTCAGAAATGACCTTGGCAAGGATCTCGTCCTCTTTCATTTCGGGCAGATCGAATTCCTCAAGACGGATGTCGTTTGCACCGTAAAGGCGCACCGCTTTCGTTTTCATAGCTACACTCCTTAAAGCCTTATTTTATCAAGAAAATTATAACATCTCCCGCATCAAAAGTCAATAGACAAAAAGAGCGAAAATTCCGAAAAATGCTTGCATTCCTTGCGTCAAGATGGTATAATATCGGTGAAAACATATCTTCAAGGAGAAAACAACATGAAAAAGGCAGTTATATACGGTGCAGGCAACATTGGCCGCGGATTTATCGGACAGCTTTTCCATATGTCGGGATATGAAATTTCCTTCATTGACGTCAATATGACGGTCATCGATAAGATGAATACCGACGGGCAATATCCCATCTACATCACCGAGGGCGAGGGCTACCGCGAGTACCTCGTCACGGGTGTTTCGGGTGTTAACGGAAGAGATAATGACGCCATCGCAGAGGCGATCGCTTCTGCCGACATCATGGCAACCGCCGTCGGTGTCAACATTCTCAAATTCATCGCCGCCCCCTTTGCGCTCGGCGTGCGCCGCCGCATGGAAAAGGGCGTTAAGACTCCCTTGAACGTTATCATTTGCGAAAATATGATCGGTGCGGACCACTACCTTGCCGAAATGGTGAAGGAGAACCTTTCCAAAGAGGAAGCCGAGTATTTTGACACCCACTTCGGTCTTGTCGAGCCCTCTATCGGCAGAATGGTGCCCGCCACCCCGAAGGAGCTTGCCGAAAAAAATCCGCTTGCCGTTTGCGTTGAAGCCTATTGTGAGCTTCCCGTCGACAAGAACGCCTTTAAGGGCGAGATCCCCGATATCAAAAACATGGTGCCCTTTGCACCCTTTGATTTCTTTATCCGCCGCAAGCTCTTCATGCACAACATGAGCCACGCGATCACCGCCTATTTTGGGGCGATCAAGGGCTACACCTACATTTGGGAGGCGGCAAAGGATGCCGAGATCAAGCTGATCGCCCTCCGCGCCTTGACCGAGATCTCCCGTGCCATGTCGAAGGAATACGGCGTACCGCTGGACGAGCTGCTCTGCTTCTCCGAAAATCTCCTCAGCCGCTATGAGAACAAGCTGCTCGGCGACCCCGTCGCCCGTGTCGGCAGAGATACCAAGCGCAAGCTTTCCGCCACCGACCGTTTTGTGGGTGCGGCGCGCCTTTGCGCAAAGCACGGCATCGCTCCCATGAACATTTTAGCAGGTCTTGCCGCAGGTCTTCACTTTGCTCCCTCGGATGACGAGGCTTCTCTCGCCGTCGCCGCGACCGCGCGTGACGCAGGCGTTCCCTACGCGCTTGCCACCTACTCCGAATTGACGGAAGCCGATCTTGTTTCAACGGTAGAAGATGTCTACGGCAAGATCGCTTCGGGCAAAAAGATGAGCGAGATCATCAGCGGATTGCAGGTCTATTAAGGAGATCCGCGCACAAACGCCGTAAGCGCTCTCAAAAGAGTGTCGGGCGTGGATATGATCACATCTAATATTCCGGAGTAAGCTATGAAAATATGTTATATTTGCAAAGAAGAGTTTACATCAACCCGTGAAAACGCCTCTCTGTGCGACGCGTGCGAGAAAAAGATGACGGAGGGCATCACGATCGAGTTTCCAAAAGGATGTCAAACCATCAAAGAAGGGATGCTTGAAAGCCGATTTCTTTACCGCCTTGAAATCCCCGACACGGTGACGACTGTAAAAAGTTCCTTCGGCATATTTTTGGAAGAGGTCGTAATCCCCGACAGCGTTACGGAATTTGACCCGCCGCTGTCCTTTCGAAGCGACTGCTTACGCACAGTCAAGCTCGGGCGCGGTGTAAAGGAGATCCCCCAAAAGCTCTTTCTCGGAAAGCGTGTACTGTCCGCGGTGACCCTCTCGGAGGGACTTACCGACATCGGCTCCAACGCCTTTTTCTCTTGCGCTGCTTTAGAAACGCTTAAGATCCCCACCACCGTTACCCGCATCGGCGACTCCGCCTTTGCGAAATCGGGGCTTCGCGAGTTAGAATTAGGCAGTGCGATCCGCCATGTTGGGCAATGGGCGTTCAAGGAAGCCGACAAGCTTGCGTCCGTCCGTATCGCAAGCGAAGAAGGGCTTACCCTTGCGCGTGAAGCCTTTGCGGACTGTCAAAGCTTAAAAGCAGTCACGCTTTCGGGACGGGTACGGGAAATTGCGGGGAACGCCTTTCGGGGTTGCTCCGCCCTAAAGGAGATCTCGCTCCCCCGTGAAACGGCGGCGCTTGGCGACGGTGTTTTTTCGGGCTGTGCTGACGGGCTTATCGTCCGCTATGGCGGCACGAAGGAGGAGTGGATCGCCCTCGCTGTCTATCAAACGAAGGAAGGAAAGGAAACCGTCGCAGGTCCGCTCGATCATTACCCCTACTACAAAGCAGGCGGGGAAACGACCAAATCGTTTGAATACACCGTCAAGTTTGACCGCGGCATCCACCACCTTACCGTCATATGCGCCGACGGTACCGTCCTCACCTACGGTGAGTTGGCTTGGAGTAAATAAATAAGCAAAAAACACCCCGTTGCAAACGGGGTGCTTTTTCTTAAAACAATACAAGCTTCGGCTTGCCAATATAGTTCAATTGATACTTTTCAACGAGCGCAAGTGCCATGGGCAGGCTTTCTACATCCTTGGCTTCCAGCGAACCGTGTGCATCAAGGCCGAAGGTCACGGGTGCGCCCGTTTTGCCAGCCAGCTCCCAAAACGCCTCGGTCGGATAATAGCGTCTTTGTCGGATGCCGAGAAAATTCATTTCAAGCGGCACGCCCGTTTCTGCCGACGCCTCGCAAATACGCACCATTTCTCTTTGATAAACGAGGGGATCGACCTCCACGGGATTGAAAACGTCGGGGTGTGCCACGTAGGTGTAATAGCCCGAACGCATGCCTGCCACAACGGCGTCCGCATAGTAGGAGATCAAATCTCCGTAGCGCGACACGGCAACGTGGACGTATTGCCCGTTCGGTGCTTTGATAAAATGCTGACCGAGAATGAGGTATTCCGCACCGAGGGAGATCAGCTCCTCGGGGTCTGCGGGATGATGCTCTGCCTCGAAGCCGACATAGAGCGTGATCCTATCCTTATACTCCTCACGAAGAGCACGTACCGTGTCCATATAATCGCCCACCTTGGCATAGGGGACGACGTATTCCCTTTCCTTGCCGAGCGACGGATCGATCCACGGAGCGTGATCGGAAAAGCCCATCTCACGGATGCCCACGGAAAGTGCCGCCTCGATATACTCGCGCTCCGTGCCGTCTGCGTGACCGCACCTGTAGGTGTGCGTGTGGTAATTATAGTCCATTTTTGCAAGCATTTGTTTACTTTTCGCCTCTTTTTCAAAGCCCCGCCAAACGACGGGGCTCTTTTTCTTTGCCTGTTAAAAACTGTATTTTTTCGGGTGAGGGCGACGAACGCGCGCGACGCTGTATATCATACTGCGAGCGAAGCGGATAGAAGCCATCGCCGAAAAAATCAGTTTTTCAGCGAATGAATAGGAGCCGGAATACGTCCCCCGCGCGCAATAAACGCTTCTGCAGAATAGGGGCGCACGGGCATAATGGGTGCGTCGCCGAGAAGACCGCCGAAGGAAACGCTGTCGCCCACCGTTTTGCCAATGGCAGGAATGATGCGGACTGCCGTCGTCTTGGTGTTGGCAACACCGATGGAAAGCTCGTCGGCAATGATGGCGGAAAGGGTGGAGGCAGGGGTATCGCCGGGCACGGCGATCATGTCAAGACCGACCGAGCAAACGGCGGTCATCGCTTCTAACTTTTCAAGTGTGAGTGCGCCCATCGACGCCGCCTCGATCATGCCCTCATCCTCGGACACGGGGATAAACGCGCCCGAAAGGCCGCCCACGTGGGAGGACGCCATGACGCCGCCCTTTTTGACGGCATCATTTAAGAGGGCAAGTGCCGCCGTGGTGCCGTGACCGCCGACGCGCTCAAGACCCATGTTTTCAAGAATTCTCGCCACCGAGTCGCCGACGGCGGGGGTAGGAGCGAGCGAAAGGTCAACGATGCCGAAGGGAACGCCCAAGCGGCGCGACGCCTCGGAAGCGACAAGCTGACCCATACGGGTGATCTTGAACGCCGTCTTTTTGATGGTGTCGGCAAGTGAGGAAAAGTCACAATCGCCTGCTGCCTTGATGGCGGCGGCAACCACACCGGGACCCGAAACGCCGACGTTAATGACGTTCTCCCCTTCACCAACGCCGTGGAAAGCGCCCGCCATAAAGGGGTTATCCTCGGGAACGTTGGCAAAGACGACCAGCTTCGCGCAGCCGATGGAGGCACGGTCCGCGGTTTTCTCGGCGCACAGACGGATGATCTCACCCATGCGTGCCACCATATCCATATTGATGCCCGCCTTGGTGGAGGCGAGATTGACCGATGCGCAGACCTTGCCCGTTTCGGCAAGGGCATCGGGCAGGCTTTCGATCAGCGCACGGCAAACGCGGGGCGTGCCCTTCTGCACGAGGGCGCTGTAGCCGCCGATGAAGTTGATGCCGAGAGTATCTGCCGCTCTGTCCATCGTGCGCGCAACGTCGATGATGCGATCCTCAGGGATACCGCCCGCAACGATCGAAACGGGGGTAACCGACACGCGCTTGTTGATGATCGGAATGCCGTATTCCTTTTCAATGGTTTCGGCGGTGGGGCAAAGCTTTTCCGCCGTCCTTGTAATTTTATCGTAAATTTTGTCACAAAGACGATCTGCATCGTCGCATACACAATCGTAAAGGGAAATGCCCATTGTGACGGTACGGATGTCGAGATTTTGATCTCTTATCATCCGTATTGTTTCATGGATCTCTTCGGTATTGTACATTGCCCTTCCCCTCTCAGATCTTATGCATTGCGGCAAAGATATCCTCGTGCATGGTATGGATCTCCAACGCATTTTCCTCGCCAAGGAGCTTCAAGGCGTCTACGAAATCTGCAAAGGGCACCTTGAGCGCACCGATCTCCACCACCATGACCATGGAGAAAAACTCCTTCATGACCGATTGGGAGATGTCTACAATATTCGCTCCCGCGTCCACACACTTTGCGCTGACCTTGTGAATAATGCCAAGCGCGTCCTTACCGATGACACTGATAACTGCCTTCATATTCAGAATTCCTTTCAAGATTTGATACACTCAAAGTATATCATATCTTCCGAAGAAAATCAAGCGATTTCTTGCCGTGCAAACGACATTTTAAGACTTTTTACGCAGACTTAACAAAAAATCGCTTTCCGACTTTACAAAATCTCATTTATACTGTATAATAGATGTGTATGTGATTTTTTATACCTATAAATATAGAAGGAGTACGCTATGAGCTTTTGGAATCCCTCCTCTCCCTTTAGCATCTTCAACATCTTCACTCTGCTCGGCGGTCTTGCACTTTTCCTCTACGGCATGAAGATCATGTCGCAGGGTCTTGAAAAGCTTGCCGGCGGTAAGCTTGAAAGCCTGCTCAAGAAGATGACCTCCAACCCTCTCAAAAGCATGGCGCTCGGCGCAGGCATCACCATCGCCATTCAGTCCTCGTCTGCCATGACGGTCATGCTCGTCGGTCTTGTCAACTCGGGCATCATGAGCCTTGGTCAGACGGTCGGCGTCATCATGGGCTCAAACATCGGTACGACCCTCACCGCTTGGATCACGTCGCTTGCGGGCATTGACGGCGGCAATTTCTTCATGACCCTCTTAAAGCCCTCCTCCTTCTCTCCCCTCGTCGCCCTCATCGGCATTCTCCTTATCATGGCGGCAAAATCGGACAAGAAGCGCAGCGTCGGCTCGATCGGCATCGGCTTTGCCATTCTGATGTTCGGCATGGGCTTTATGTCGGACGCGATGGCGGCACTCCCCGGCGTGCCCGGCTTTTCGGACGTCCTCACCGCCTTCAATAACCCCCTGCTCGGTGTTTTGGTCGGTGCTGTATTTACGGGTGTCATCCAAAGCTCTGCCGCATCGGTTGCCGTCCTCCAGGGTCTTGCCGGCACAGGGCAGATCTCCTTTGCCATGGCGTTCCCCATCATCATGGGTCAGAACATCGGTACGACGGTCACCGCCGCCATCTCCTCGATCGGCGTTAACAAGAGCGCAAAGCGCGTTGCTGTAGTGCACGCCGCCTTCAATATCATCGGCACCGTCCTTTTCCTCATTGCCTACGGCATCGTTTATCTCGTGGTGCCCGAGCTTCCGCTCTTTTCAAAAGCCATCGACGAGTTTGGCATTGCCATCTCGCACACCGTCTTTAACGTCGCAACCACCCTCATCCTTCTTCCCTGCTCGAAGCTGCTCGTGCTGATTGCCGAAAAGCTGGTCAAGGACACGAAGGGCAAGGAGGAAACTGCCGAGGAGGTCTGCTTCCTCGACAAGCGTCTGTTTGCCACCCCCTCGATTGCCGTTTCCGAGTGCAACGCACGCACCGCCGAAATGGCAAAGATCGCAGAGGAGGCGATCACCCACGCACGCGCATACCTCAAGCATCCCACCGAGTCGGAGCGCAATCTGATCCTCGCCTACGAGGACAAGCTTGACAAATACGAGGACGCGCTTTCCCGCTACCTCGTCGCCCTTTCCGCACGCGCCCTCTCCGACCGTGACTCGCGCGAAACGGCAAAGCTTCTCCACTCGGTCGGCAACCTTGAGCGTATCGGCGACCACGCCGTCAACATCCTCAAGGTGGCGGATGAGATCGCAGATAAGAAGCTCGCCTTCTCTCCCGCCGCAGACCGTGAGCTTGCGGTGCTTGACCGCGCCACCCGTGATATTCTTTCGCTTACGGTGGATACCTTCTGCCGTACCGACGCCGTTGCCGCAGGCAAGGTTGAGCCGCTCGAGCAGGTCATCGACCACCTCATCGCCGAGATCCGCTCCCGTCACATCTCCCGCCTGCAAAAGGGCAACTGCACGGTGGAAATGGGCTTTATCCTCGCCGACCTGCTCACCAACTACGAGCGTGTTTCCGACCATTGCTCCAACCTTGCCGTCGCTGTCATTGAGGCGGTGAGCCAATCCGATACCGCAGGTGCGCACGCATATCTGCAGGAGGTCAAGAACAGCTACGATTTCAACGAGGTCTACGAGCACTACATGACCGAGTACGCACTGTAAAGCGAGGGACTCTATGATCTATTTACTCGAAGACGACGCGGCGATCCGCAAGCTGATCGTTTACACCTTAAAAAGCGGCGGCATGGAGGCAGAGGGCTTTCCCGCCCCTTCCCTCTTCTACGAAGCGCTGGAAAAGGAAACGCCCGAGCTGATCCTGCTTGACATCATGCTTCCCGAGGAGGACGGGCTTTCGGTGCTCGCCCGTCTTAGAAGCACCCCCGCAACGCGCAACGTTCCCGTTCTGATCTTAACGGCGAAAAGCTCTGAGTTTGACAAGGTCATCGGTCTTGATTCGGGGGCAGATGACTACATGACCAAGCCCTTCGGCATGATGGAGCTGCTCTCCCGCGTGCGCGCCCTTCTGCGCCGCTCGAAGGCACACACACCCGACGGCGATCTTCTTCGTGTCGGCGCACTTACTGTTTCTCCCTCCCACCACACGGCAGAGGTGGACGGCGTACCCGTCACCCTCTCCTTAAAGGAGTTCAAGCTGCTTTGCCTGCTCCTTGAGAAAAACGGGGCTGTTGCCACCCGTGACGAGATCCTCACTACCATCTGGGGCTACTCCTTTGACGGCGAAAGCCGCACCGTCGACGTGCATATCCGCAACCTTCGCCAAAAGCTGGGAAGCGCAGGCGAATGCATCGAAACGGTCAAGGGAATGGGCTATAAAATCGAAAGAAAATAACGCCGAAAAAGCCTGATTTTAAACAAAAAAACCGTCCTTTTTCCTCATCTTGGGGAGTCGGGACGGTTTTTGTTATTTTGCACAAAAAGCACAACATTTAGTGGTGCAAAACATAAAAAACACAAAATATAGTTTTTTCTATTGACAAAGCACTACTACTTATGGTATAATCATATCGGTCGCGTGAGAGGGTAAATCAAGCCCCCTCGCCACCCAAACGTCAGCTGTCGGGAAAGTCCTTTGCCGACGGCTATTTTTCCGCCATAAGGGGGCCTTTATGCTGTTAAGAGGACTGCAAAAAACGACCTTGCTCGACTTTCCGGGCAACGTAGCCTGCACCGTGTTTACGGGCGGATGCAATTTTCGCTGTCCCTTCTGTCACAATGCGTCCCTCATTGAAAACCTACCGTCGGACGAGCGGCTTTCGGAGGAAAATTTCTTCGCTTTTCTTGAAAAGAGAAAGGGACTGACCGACGGCGTCTGCATCACGGGCGGTGAGCCGCTCTTGCAGAAGGATATCCTTCCTTTTATAAAAAGGATCAAGGAGATGGGCTTCCTCGTGAAGCTCGACACCAACGGCTCTTACCCCGCAGCTCTCAAGGCTTTGGTGGAGGAGGGTCTTCTCGACTACGTGGCGATGGATATCAAGAACGCCCCCGATGCATACTTAGAAACAGCGGGCACGGCAAAGGACATTCTTCCTTTCATAGAGGAGAGCGTCGCCTTTTTGAAAACGGGGCGCGTGCCTTACGAGTTCCGCACCACCGTGGTCAAGGGGCTGCATGACGAAGCGCGCATGAAGGAGATCGGGCTTTGGCTCGGCGACGTTCCGCGCTACTTCATCCAAAACTTCTCCGACGCAGGAGAGGTTCTTACCGACGGGCTTTCGGGCTTCATTCCAAGCGAGCTAGAAGGATTGCTTCTCGCCGTCAAGGAATACATCCCCAATGCCAAGATCCGTGGATTATAAAAAAGACATCAATATAGAAAGAGGAACACATCATGTATCAGGTACTCAAAAGAAATGGCAAGGTCATTGACTTCGAGCTTGACAAGATCTCGTCTGCCATTAAGATGGCGTTCGAGGCGCAGGAAAAGCAGTATCACCCCAACGTCATTGATTTTCTTGCCTTGAAGGTCACCGCAGAATTCGAGCCCAAGATCAAGGAGGGCTTGATCGCGGTCGAGGACATCCAGGACTGCGTTGAGTCTGTTCTCGTACAGGCAGGCTACGCTGACGTGGCAAAGGCATACATCCTTTACCGCCGTCAGAGAGAAAAGCTCCGCAACATGGAAAGCACCGTCCTCAACTACAAGGACATCGTGGACAGCTATCTCCGCGTCACCGACTGGCGCGTAAAGGAGAACTCCACCGTTACCTACTCGGTCGGCGGCTTGATCCTTTCCAACTCGGGTGCGATCACCGCAAACTATTGGCTCTCCGAGGTGTATGACGACGAGATCGCAAACGCACACCGCAACGCCGATATTCACATTCACGACCTTTCGATGCTGACCGGCTATTGCGCAGGTTGGTCTTTAAAGCAGCTCATCAAGGAGGGTCTTGGCGGCGTTCCCGGTAAGATCACCTCTGCTCCCGCATCCCACCTCGCTACCCTCTGCAACCAGATGGTCAACTTCCTCGGTATCATGCAGAACGAGTGGGCAGGCGCACAGGCATTCTCCTCCTTCGACACCTATCTTGCTCCCTTCGTCAAGGCGGACAACCTCACCTATGACCAGGTCAAGAAGTGCATTGAGTCCTTCATCTACGGCGTGAACACCCCCTCTCGCTGGGGTACGCAGGCGCCCTTCTCCAACATCACCCTCGACTGGACGGTACCTGCCGACCTTGCAGAGCTGAACGCCATCGTGGGCGGCAAGGAGATGCCCTTCAAGTATAAGGACTGCAAAAAAGAGATGGATATGGTCAACCGTGCCTTCATCGAAACCATGATTGAGGGTGACGCCAACGGCAGAGGCTTCCAGTACCCCATCCCCACCTACTCCATCACCCGTGACTTTGACTGGTCGGAAACCGAGAACAACAAGCTCCTCTTCGAGATGACCGCAAAGTACGGTACTCCCTACTTCTCCAACTATATCAACAGCGATATGGAGCCCTCCGACGTCCGTTCGATGTGCTGCCGTCTGCGCCTTGACCTGCGCGAGCTTCGCAAGAAGTCGGGCGGTTACTTCGGTAGCGGTGAGTCCACCGGCTCGATCGGTGTCGTTACCATCAATATGCCGAGAATCGCATATCTCGCTGAGGACGAGGCTGACTTCTACCGCCGCCTCGACCATATGATGGACATCTCCGCCCGTTCCCTGAAGGTCAAGAGAGAGGTCATCACCAAGCTTCTCGATGAGGGTCTGTATCCTTACACGAGAAGATACCTCGGTACCTTCTCCAACCACTTCTCCACCATCGGTCTGATCGGTATGAACGAAGTAGGTCTCAACGCAAAGTGGCTGAAGTGCGATATGACGCATGAAAAGACCCAGAAGTTCACCGCCGAGGTGCTTGACCACATGAGAGAGCGTCTTTCCGACTATCAGGAATTGTACGGCGACCTCTACAACCTTGAGGCAACTCCTGCGGAGTCCACCACCTACCGCTTCGCAAAGCACGACAAGAAGCGCTTCCCCGAGATCTTCACCGCATCGAACGGTGCTACCCCCTACTACACCAACTCCTCTCACCTGCCCGTCAGCTACACCGAGGACGTGTTTGACGCACTCTCCATTCAGGACGAGCTCCAGACCCGTTACACCTCGGGTACCGTCTTCCACGCCTTTATCGGCGAAAGACTCCCCGACTGGAAGGCAGCAGCGACCCTCGTGCGCAAGATCGCCGAGAACTACAAGCTTCCCTACTACTCCATCTCTCCCACCTACTCGGTCTGCAAGGACCACGGCTATATCGCGGGTGAAGAGTTCAAGTGTCCCGAGTGCGGCAACGCGACCGAGGTCTACAGCCGTATCACCGGCTACTACCGCCCCGTTCAGAACTGGAACGACGGTAAGGCACAGGAGTACAAGGAAAGACGCCTTTACGACATTCCCAAGTCCTACTCCCGTCACGAAACGGATGCCGATTTCAAGACCCCCCTCTTCGATCGTACCGAAACCATCGGCGAAGCGGCTCCCGTTCTTGACACCGAAGCAGGCAACCGCACCATCCTCTTTGCTACCAAGACTTGCCCCAACTGCAAGATGGCAATGGCATTCATGGACAAGGCGGGCATGAGCTACGAGCACGTGATCGCAGATGAAGACCGCGACCTCGTCGAGCAGTTCGACATTCATCAGGCACCCACCCTCGTCGTCATTCGCGGCGGTCAGGTGGAGAAATTCGTAAACGTTTCCAACATCCGCAAGTTTATCGAATCGCAGAACTAAAATAAAAGCCCCGCGCCCCGCGGGGCTTTTTAAAAGGAGAAACAGACATGTACGATATTGTGATCGTCGGCTCGGGTCCTGCGGGACTGACTGCCGCCATCTATGCACTTCGCGCCGACAAGAGCGTTCTCGTCCTTGAAAAGGAAACCTTCGGCGGCCAGATCACCCTCTCGCCCCACGTAGAAAACTGCCCCGGCTTCCCGCACATCAGCGGAAGCGAGCTGGGTGAAAAGCTGCTCGACCAGGCAATGGGTCTTGGTGCTGAGATCGATATGGGCGAGGTTTCCGCCATCCGCCGTCGTGGAGAAACCTGCATTATCGAAACGCGCGAGGGCAACGAATACGCCGCGCGTGCCGTCATCCTTGCCACGGGCTCCCGTCACCGTCCTTTGGGGGTTGCGCGCGAGGAGGAATTCATCGGCCACGGCATTTCCTATTGCGCCGTTTGCGACGGTGCCTTCTATGCAGGACGTGAGATCGCCGTCATCGGCGGCGGAAATTCCGCATTGCAAGAAGCTGTCATGCTTGCCGACATCTGCCAAAAGGTGACCGTCATCCAGAACCTCGGTGTTCTTACGGGCGAAAAAAGACTTGCCGACAAGCTCTACGCTAAGGACAACGTCAGCTTTATCTACAACTCGGTGGTAACGGCACTTGAGGGAGAGCGCGAGCTTTCTTCCATCGTTATAGAGAACACCGAAACGGGCGAAAAGACCCGCCTTCCCTTCGACGGTGTCTTCGTTTGCATCGGACAGATCCCCGAAAACGAGCCCTTCCGTGAGCATGTCGCACTCAACGACTACGGCTACTTTGAGGCGGGCGAGGACTGCACGACAAAGGATCCTGCCATCTTCGTTGCAGGCGATTGCCGCTCCAAGCGCATCCGCCAGATCACGACTGCCACCGCCGACGGTGCCGTCGCCGCCATCGCCGCGTGCAGATACTTAGATAAATAACGAAATATCGCTTGCGCGATGTAGTATACCTCTTGCGAACATACTTTGCGTGCCGAGAGCTTCACAGGTTGCCTCTCGGCACTTTTTGTAATCAGTTCTTTGCATTTTAAAAACAAACTGTTTACATCAACGAAATTTCTATTGACAAGCTTCTGCTTCTATTGTATAATATTCTTATATCCTGCCGAAGGTGGGAAATTTTACATTTCTAGGAGGCTCTTTCATGAAAACGATCGCAAATATTCTTTGGTTTCTCTTCACGGGACTCGGCTCCGCAATCGCTTGGTTCTTCATCGGTCTTATTTGGTGCATCACCATCATCGGCATTCCCTTCGGTAAGCAGGCATTCAAGCTTGCAAAGCTCGCGCTTTGGCCCTTCGGCAAGACGGTCGACACCAACTTTGGCAAGCACCCCATCGCCAACATCATCTGGCTCGTCTTCGGTGGTATCGGCCTTGTGTTCGGCTACCTTTTCGTTGGTATCATCTGGTGCATCACCATCATCGGTATCCCCTTCGGCAAGCAGTGCTTCAAGCTTGCAAAACTCGCAGCAATTCCCTTCGGCGCAACCATCCAATAATTTTAAAAACCGTCTGCTTTGGCAGACGGTTTTTCTCTTAGGATCACTGTAAGGGTCTGACGAACGAATTTCCTTCTCCCGTCAGGTCTGCCGCAACGATGCGGTCACGATAGGTGATGAGATTGGCGTATACCTTTCCCTCGTGCCCCTCATAATTCTCGATCTCATAGGTATAGCGCGTCAGCGTTTTACCCGTATATTTCGCAAGGTCAAAGCCCTGCTCCTTTTGCAGCTCGTTGTAGCCGAGAAGCACCGCGTCCAGCGTCGGCGGCAGGGTATATTCCACCGTGCTCTTGGCGTCGCCCGTCGCGCGGTAGCCCACAGCGGCAAGAAAATCGCGGCGATCGGTTTCGGTATACATTCCGTCGTAGCGCACGTCGGTGCCCGAAAGCACGGGCTCCTCTGCGGTATAAAACACCGTCATCCCCACAAGCACGGTGACGGACAGCACAATGATGCCCACAAAACGGAGCGTGGCTAGCTTTACGGAACAAATAAACATATTCTTTTCCTCTCTTTTCGTTTTCATCGCATCATATGCGAAGGGGAGATAAAATATGCGAGAGAAAAAGAAAGCACGCCCGCAAATGCGGGCATGCACCGTTATGTGTTTACGCTATAATCCTTTTTAAAACCATGTGCGCCGAAGATCTGCCAATTTCCGGCACCAAGCCGATCCAAAACCATCCGCCTTTCCTCGGCACACAGCTGAGGTGCGGTATCAACAGAGGTCATTAAGATGGGCGCATACTGATTGTACTCCGCTTGCGCGGCGGTGAGTCCGTGCAGATTGACATAGACGTCTCCCGTGATGGCGATATGATGCGTGTAATCGATCAAAACGATCTCGCCGGGCAGATGCCCGCCCTTTCCTTCATACACCTCAAAATGCAGCTCCTCAAAATCGAAAAATCCAATCTGCGTCAGCGGCGCACCGAGGTTTTGCACGTCCGCCCACGGAGAGGTGACGCGCCCGGGATCTACCGGTCTGTAAGAAGTGAGCGCCTTGCAGATTTTGATATACGGCTTATGCAAAGGATTTTCTTCTCTATAGCCGTCAACACCGAGAAATTCCTTTTTGAGGCAAAGCGCCGTTTTGGGCGAAGCAATGATCTCATCAAAAAGCGGCAAAAGACCGCAATGGTCTACGTCTGCATGCGTCACAAGGATTTTCTTGTGCATTCCCTTAAAATCGGGGATCAACCGCTCAAAGATCGCAAGCATCTCCTCCTTATAACAGGCATATCCGCTATCCACGAACAAAAGCTGTCCTTGGCTCCTTATGATCATCGTATTACTGCCGCAGGGCGGCTCGATCAGGATGATCTCGGTATTGTCTGTGATCCGATGCGTACTGATACGCGGAGAAAATGCCTTTCCGCGTGAAGCACCCAGCAATTCGGCAAACCTTGAAATGCTGTCAAAGGTCCTGTAGGGGGACAGCCCCTGCTCGTCTAATGTCTGCATGGCAAGATTGACATGCACAAGCAGCGTGCGACTGACCTCCTCGGAAAGCCCCATGGTCTTTGAAAGTCCTGCCACATAGGTGTTATAAAAAATGCTGTTGTCGTATACTCTGTCGGCACTGTTGTACTCGATCACGCGAACGCGGCACAGCGCTTCGGCAGCCTTCAAAAACTCAGATATTTTTTCAGGCTCTGTGGCATACAAGCCCATCTTAAAATATTGATAGTCCGTGCCGTTTTCCTGTGAGCTGATATAGGAGATGTTAAAATTAAAATCATAGATGAGGCTCAAAACGTCCGTCACACTACCCGGCACGTCTTTCAAGCAGAACTCAAGTAAAACAACGCTTGTTTTGTCAACATTGCTTTGCAAATATCCGATTTGCTCAAGTGCAACATCGGCTTTTTGCAATTGCTCCTCCGTTCCCTCCGCATCGATAAAAAGCGTGTGGGAATCCACAGCCTTATTGTAGCTGACACGGGTAATGTTGATTCCCAATGCGGAAAAGCATCGGCTGGCCTTCAAAAAAGCGCCAATGTGATTTGGCATAGAGGTTACATAT
>SVTN01000030.1 GCA_015063765.1 Oscillospiraceae bacterium
TGCAGGGTGTGGGCAAGGTTGCCGTCCCCCGTTGTCACGAAGCGCACGGTGCCGTCGGTGATATAGCGAATGGCGATATCGGGACGGGAGATGGCGATCTTTTCCACGACCGCGGTGACAGCCGCCGTTTCGGTCACGTCCTTTTTTAAGAATTTACGGCGTGCGGGAACGTTTAAGAAAAGCTCCTCGACCGTGACGGTCGTGCCGTCGGCGCAGCCGACCTCGGAGATCTCCTTGACCTCACCCGCGACAGACAAGAGCATCGTGCCCACGTCCGCTTCCTTCGTTTTGGTGATGATGGTGAGGGTGGAAACGGCGGCGGTGGCGGCAAGCGCTTCGCCGCGGAAGCCGAGGGTAGCAATGCTGTCGAGATCCTCGGCACCCGATATTTTACTGGTTGCGTGCCGCTTGATGGCGAGCGGAAGGTCCTCCGCCGTCATGCCGACGCCGTTGTCGGCAACGCGGATCAGAGTAACACCGCCGCGCGAGATCTCGACGGTAACGGCGTCAGCCTGCGCGTCGATGGCGTTCTCTAAAAGCTCCTTGACCACCGAGGCGGGGCGTTCCACCACCTCGCCTGCGGCGATCAGGTTGGCAACCTCAAAGCTGAGTTGGTTGATTTTTGGCATATAAATTCTCCTTAGCCGAGAATTTTCTTGTACTCGTAAATAAGGTTCAGAGCCTCAATGGGGGTGATGGTGCCGGGGTCAAGCATACGAAGCTTCTCCGCGACCTCATCGCTTGCCGACGACATTGCGCGAGAGAAAAGGTCGTCCTCCTTCGGGAGTGCAGGGGCTCTTTCGCCCTTGGCGCGCGGGAGCGTTTCGTCCGCCTCAATGGCGGCAAGAATTTCGCCTGCACGGCGTGTGACCTCCTTCGGGACGCCTGCCAGCTTTGCGACCTCAATACCGTAGCTGTCGTCGGTCGCGCCGCGCACGATGCGGCGAAGGAAGACGATGCCGTCGCCCTTCTTTTTGGCGGCAACGTTGTAGTTCTTCACACCCTCAAACTCATCCTCCATGGAGGTCAGCTCGTGGTAGTGGGTGGCAAAGAGGGTCTTGGCACCGATCTTCTTGCTGAGGGTATACTCGGCAACGGCGCGCGCAATGGACATGCCGTCGTAGGTCGAGGTGCCTCTGCCCACCTCGTCGTAAATGATGAGGGAGCGGGCGGTCGCCGTTTTCAATATGTGAGCGACCTCGGTCATTTCCAGCATAAAGGTGGACTGTCCCGACGCAAGGTCGTCCGACGCGCCGACACGGGTAAAGACCTTATCGACAACGCCAAGGCGTGCTTCAGCGGCAGGGACGTAAGAGCCGATCTGTGCCATCACGGTGATGAGCGCGACCTGGCGCATATAGGTGGATTTACCCGCCATGTTAGGACCTGTGATCAGCATAAGGCGGCTGTCTGTGAGGTTCAAATTCGTATCGTTGGGCACGAAAAGAGAGTCCTTCACGAAGCGCTCGACCACGGGGTGGCGTCCGTCCTTGATGTAAAGATCGCCCGACGGGTCGATCTCGGGGCAAACGTAGCGATTTTCTACCGCGACGGTAGCAAAGGAGGCATACACGTCTGTTTCTGCGATGAGAGAGGCGGTGGATTGAATACGGGGCGACGCCTCGATGACCTTCTCGCGAAGCTCGGTAAAGAGGGCAAACTCAAGGGCACAAAGCTTATCCTGTGCGCCGAGGACGGTGGACTCCATGTCCTTTAATTCCTCGGTGATATAGCGCTCACAGCCTGTCAAGGTCTGCTTGCGGATGTAACGGGGCGGAACCTGGGAAACGAGGGATTTGGTCACCTCGATATAATAGCCAAAGACGCGGTTGTAGCCGACGCGCAGGGTCTTGATCCCCGTTTCCTCGCGCTCTCTTTCCTCAATATCGCGCATCCAGCCCTCGCCGCCCGCGCGAATGCTTCTGAGGTAATCGACGTCGGTGCTGTAGCCGTCGCGGATCATGCCGCCCTCACGCACGGTGAGTGGCGGAGAGTCAACAAGTGCCGAGGAAAGAAGGCTGTAAAGATCGTCAAGCGTATCAAGACGCGCACAGATCTCCTGCATTCTCACACTCCCTGTGCCCGAAAGAAGCTCCTTGATACGGGGGAGATAGACAAGGCTGTCGCAGATGGCGCGAAGCTCCTTGGCGTTTGCCGAGCCGTAGACTGCCTTGGCGGTAAGTCTTTCCAGGTCAACCACGTGAGAGAGTGCCTCGCGCATCTCCTCGCGAAGGGTGTAATCACGGAAGAAATCGGTCACAGCCGCCTGGCGGTGCGAGATCTCTGCATGGGAAAGAAGGGGCTTGACGATAAAGGAGCGCAAAAGGCGTCCGCCCATAGCGGTTTCTGTTTTATCAAGGATCCAAAGGAGAGTTCCCTTCTTTTCCTTGGTGCGCATGGATTCGAGAAGCTCAAGGTTGCGGCGGGTGTTAATGTCCATTTCCATGTACTGTCCGTCGCTATATACCTTTAGGTCGCGCAGGAAGGTAGGGGCACACATCTGCGTTTCCTTGACGTAGGATAGAAGCGCGCCGACGGCAAGCAGAGAGGGCTTTTCGGTCAAAAGCTCCGCTTGCGTGCCAAAGCAGTCCTTTGCGTCGGCATAAGACGCATCCGCATCGAAAAGATCGGCGCGGTTATCGCTGACGGTGGCCCCAAGGGTATCGGTCAAAAAGCCGCCGAGGGCTCCCGTAGCACCCTGGGAAACATTCAAAAGCACCTCGCTCGGCGTATAAGCACCCAGCTCTGCCATCAGCTTATCGGTGCTGCCCTCGGAGGGGATGCGCGTCACCGCGACCTCGCCCGTCGAAACGTCGGCAAAGGCAAGTCCCGTACCCTCGCCGCTAAAATAGATGGCGGCGAGATAATTGTGGCGGCGGTCGGACAGGCAAACGTTGTCCGTCACCGTACCCGGCGTGACAACGCGCACCACCTCACGGCGCACGATGCCCTCTGCCTCCGCAGGGTTTTCGACCTGCTCACAAACGGCGACCTTATAGCCGCGCTCCACGAGCTTGCCGATATAAACGTCCGCCTTATGGAAGGGCACACCGCACATTGCCGCGCGCTTTCCGCCGCCGCAGTCGCGTGCGGTCAGGGTGAGCTCAAGCACCCGCGACGCGGTCAGGGCGTCTTCAAAAAAGCACTCGAAAAAGTCACCGAGGCGATACATAAGAACGTAATCGGCATATTCCGCCTTTACGTCAAGATACTGTTGCATCATGGGGGTGACGGTGGTCAAATCCCCACGGGAAGACAAAACCTCACTCATGGTGAAAGTGTCCTTTCTTTGGAGTCAAAAATTATCCGCGGGAAGAGCAATCTGCGTGGCAGGTGGAGCAGTCGTGGGTACAGGGGCGCTCTCCAAAGGCGTAGAAGTTGATTTCGCTGTTGACGTCCTGCATTAAAAGATTGACTGCCTGCTGTGCGGCATTCAAGGCAAGATATTCTTCGCTGTGGGTGATGTCCTCGTAAAGCGTTTCGACGCGCGCTTCGAGCTTTGCGATCACTTCGCTCTCCTGCTCGCCGATGGGCTTCATGCGCTCTTGCCCGAGAAGCATTCTCTGGGCGCTGTATTCCGAAAGCATAGACTGCAGCGCTTTCGACGTGTCGTATGCCTCCTTGGCGGCAAGATATCCTTTTACCTCCTCGGATGCGGCGACTGCCTCACCGAGAAGCTTTGCACATTCTTTTACGGTCATTTTTGTATATTCCTTTCGGGTATTATTTTGAGATGACAGTACCGTGGAGAGCAAAGCTCTCGGCTCTGTCGATATGCACGGTGATAAATTTTCCGACGGTGCTCGCATCCGCCTTGAAGTGGACGAGCTTGCCCGCGTCCGTCCTTCCGCTGAAGACGGTGGGGTCGGTTTTCGAGGGACCGTCCGACAAGACGCGGACATTCTTCCCAACGAGGGGGAGATTTCTTTCGCGGCTGATATCCGCCTGCTCTTCTAACAAACGGGTAAAGCGCGCCCCCGCAACCTCGGCGGGAATCTGATCCGTCATCTCGGCGGCAGGAGTCCCCTTGCGCGGCGAATAGATGAAGGAATAGACACTGTCAAAGCGGATGGTGTGAAGGGCGCGCATGGTGTCTTCAAAGTCCTCATCCGTTTCCCCGGGGAAGCCGACGATGATGTCACTTGAGAGGGCAATATCGGGACGCACATCCCGTAGCTTACGGACAACGCTCATGTATTTTTCAAGCGTATAGCGGCGGTTCATGCGCCCGAGCACGCTATCCGACCCCGATTGCAGGGGCAGATGAAAATGCGGCTCAACGTGTACCGCGTGTGCGATCACGTCGATGAGGGCGTCCGACGCATCCTTCGGGTGGCTGGTCATAAAGCGTAAGACATATTCGCCGGGGATGGCATCGAGCCTTGCAAGAAGGGTGGGAAAATCCATATCGGAGCGATAGGAGTTGACGTTTTGCCCTAAAAGCGTGATGTCCTTGACACCGTCGTTAATGAGCGCTTTGACCTCGCGAATGACGTCCGCCGAGGGACGGGAGCGCTCTCTGTCGCGCACGTAAGGAACGATGCAATAGGAGCAGAAATTGTTGCATCCGAACATGATGCTGACGTAGGCGCGGTGTCCTCCCTGCCTTGCGACGGGCAGAGGATCAAGCACGGTGTCGGGCGCATCCATATAGAAGCGGCGACGGCCGCCCGAGATGCGGTCGAGGATGGCTTTGGGAAGATCGCCGATGCCTGCGGGCGTGAGGGTGAAGTCGACGTAAGGATAGCGGCGGCGAAGCTCGTCCACGCGGTGCCCCTCTGCCGTCATACAGCCGCAAACGCCGATGAGAAGCGAGGGGTTGTTTTCCTTGCATTTTTTGAAGCCGCCGATGACTGAGAGTGTTTTCAGCTCGGCATGCTCGCGAATGGCGCAGGTGTTTAGGAGAATGAGGGCGGCGTTTTCGGGGTTGTCCGTATCCACGTATCCCATCTCATGGGCAAGCCCGCGAAGGCGCTCGCTGTCCGCCTCGTTCTGCTGACAGCCGAAGGTGACGATATAAACACCGAGGGGCTTCCCCCCTGCAATATTTTTCTCTTTGACTGCTTCGATTGCCGCGCGTCTTTCCGCGTTGTCCAAGGCTCACACCCCCTTCGTCAAGATTTAGGTATATAATAACATCTTATTATAGCACGAAGGAAAGCGAAAGTCAAGTTTTTCAAAAAGCACTTGACCTTTTTTTTGTAAAATGTTATACTGTTTTCAAAGAGTGAAAAAGAGGGGATCTTCCTTATGAATTTTGGAATTATAGGCACCAATTTTATCAGCGATTGGTTTGTGTCCGCCCTGCCCTTTGCCAAGGCGCAGGCGACCGCGGTATATTCCCGTAAAAAGGAAACGGGCGCGCTTTTTGCTTCCCGCCACGCCATCCCTCTCGTATACGACGATCTGGATGCCTTTTTGGCGTCGGATGCGTTTGACGCCGTATACGTCGCATCCCCCAATTTTCTGCATGAATCGCACGCCATTCGCGCGTTAAGGGCGGGCAAGCACGTGCTTTGCGAAAAGCCCGCCGCCCCCTCGCTTGCAGGGTATCTGCGCATGTGTGAGGTGGCAAAGGAGGAGGGGCGCACCCTGATGGAGGCGATGCGCACCGTACACGACAGCCTTTGGGAGCGTGTGAAGGATGCCCTTCCCCGTATCGGGCGCGTGCGGAGCGCACATCTTGAGTTTTGCCAATATTCCTCCCGTTATGATAAGCATCTTGCGGGAGAATATACCAATACCTTCAACCCGGCTCTTTCCAACGCCGCCCTCCTTGACATCGGCATTTATCCCATCGAGGCGGCAGTATGGCTCTTCGGCGCACCGAAGGGGGTCTTAGGCAAAAGCGTCCTTCTTGAAAACGGATTTGAAGCATCGGGAAACGCGGTGCTTGCGTATGAGGGGCACACCGTTTCGATCTCCTATTCCAAGGTGGCAGACTCCCTTTTGCCCTCTGCCATTCTCGGAGAAAAAGGCGGGATCACGGTAGATAAGACTGTCATGCCGACAAAGGCGTGCTTGCGCCTGCGCTCGGGGGAAGAAGCCGTTTTCGAGCGTGACGCGAGCGACGCGCCGAATAATATGCACGAGGAAACGAGAGATTTTATCCGCGCTGTGCGCGCAGGCGAGCTCTTGCCCTTCTTTGAAACGACGCACGCCGCGCTTTCGGTGTGCGACGCATTGAGAACGGCGGCAGGGGTACGCTTTCCGTCCGATGAGGATGACGCAAGATGAAAAACATCCCAACGCTCCGCGCCACCCTTTATCTGCTTCTTTCCCTGCTTGGGATGCTGATCGGGAGTCTTTTCCCGACGCCCATCTCTGCTCTTTTTCACCTTGTTTTGGTTTTGACGGCACTTTTGATCGAAAAGCGCACCTTTGACGGCGAGGGCATACCGCGCCTTTCGGCTTCCGCCCTTTGGAGGATGCCCCGTCTTTGGCTCATTTTTCCTGTCTTCGCCTTTTTCACGCTCGGTGCAAACCTTCTTTCGGCAAGGCTTACGCTTGCCCTTGGGGGAAGCTTGCCCGATATGACCCCCACTCTCCCTCTCTTTTTGGGGGCTGTGCTGATTGCACCCGTGGCGGAGGAGCTGCTTTTCCGGGACTTCTCATCCGCCTGTTCCGTCCCTTTGGGGATGCTTCGGCGATCCTGCTCTCCGCCCTTCTTTTTGCCCTTGCGCACGGCTCTCTTTTCCAGATGCCGTACGCGTTTGTTGCAGGACTTTTTCTTGCCTTTGCGGCGACGGCATCAGGGGGGATCCTCTATCCGCTTCTCTTCCACGTTTTTTACAATCTTCTTACCTTCTTCGGGGGCAAGATCCCGACCCTTCCCCTGCTTTGGTCGCTTGGCGGTCTTGCCGCCTTCTCCCTTCTTCTCTTCCTGCTTGGCAAGCATCCAAAATTAACAAAGGGAGATGTGCGCCCGTCTGTACGGGAGCTTTTGCCGCTTTTATGCTATGCCGTTTTGATGGCGATCTTCGCCCTTCTAAACTTTTAAGGAGCCGTTATGACACAAGAGGAAAAAGACATATTCTTTATGGGCGAGGCACTCGCCGAGGCGTATGCCGCCGCCGAGATCGACGAGGTGCCCGTGGGTGCTGTCATGGTGTTTGAGGACACCGTAATTGCCCGTGCGGGCAACCGCCGCGAAAGCAAAAAATGTGCGACCTGCCACGCGGAGATGACCGTCATTGAGGAAGCCTGCCGATATCGGCACGGCTGGCGGCTGCCCGATTCGACCCTTTACGTGACGCTGGAGCCCTGCCCCATGTGTGCGGGCGCTATCATCAATGCGCGCATCCCCCGTGTGGTGTTCGGGGCGTCCGACCCGAAGGGGGGCGCGATGGGAAGCGTACTCGACCTATGCGATTATCCCTTTAACCATCACCCTGCTGTAGAAAAAGGTGTTCTCGCCGAGGAATGCAGACAAATTTTGTCAGCGTATTTCAAAAACAAACGGGAAAAATAATCACATGGCTGATATAATCCATGTGATCACCGATATGAAGGTCGGCGGTGCGGGAATTCTTCTTTCCCATCTGCTATCGCCCCCTTCAAAACGACAAGGCTCTCTCGTGGTTCTGCCCGAAGGGAGCCTTCTTTGTTCTCTGTTACGGGAGAAGGATATTCCGTTCGTCACCCTTGAGGGCGCGAAGGAGTCTTCCTTTTCCTTCTGTGACGTGCGTGCCGTCGGGCGAATTTTAGAGGAGCGGAAGCCACGGCTTCTCGTATCGCACGCCTCCCTTTCGGCGCGCATAGCCGCCAAAAGGCTATCTATCCCCGCCCTTTCGGTGCGGCATTGCGATACCCCCGTTTTCCCATTTACCGCTTGGCTTTATAACGCCGTGACCGATGCGACGGTCGCGACCTCCCTGCCGCTCGGGAAGCATCTGCGCGAAAGCGGGATCAAAAACGTGCACGTCATCGAAAACGGGTACACCGCGATGGGTGTGCCGACTGTGGGGATGAAGCGGGCGGCAAGAGCCTCCCTTCACATTCCCGAGGGGAAAATCGCCGTCGGGCTTGTCGGGAGGCTGTCCCCCGTCAAGGGGCACGAAACGGCACTCCGCGCGCTTGCCCTTTTGGGAGAAAAAGGAAAGGATTTCACCCTTTGCTTTTTGGGAGAGGGAGAGGAAAAAGAACGGCTCACCCATCTTGCTCTCGCACTTGGCATTGAAAAAAGCGTGCGCTTTTTGGGCTTTTCACCCGATGTACGCCGCTTTTACCACGCCATTGACGCCCATATTTCCTGTTCGCTTGGAAGTGAGACCTCTTCCCTTTCCCTCGCCGAAGGGATGTCGGCAGGCTGTCCGACCCTAGCGAGCGACACCGAAGGCAACCGTGCGCGCCTTGCGCGTGGCGGACTACTTTTCCCCGTCGGGGATGCAGAGGCACTCAGCGCCCTTCTTTTATCCCTGCGCGACCCGAAGGAGCGGCGCCGTCTTTCCCGTTTTGCGCGGCAGCGCACCGACGCTCTTCCCACATGGGAGGAGATGAAAAGGGAGTACGGGCGCATCTTCCATGCTTTTTAGTCAAAAAGGTTGCTTTTTCGGGAAAGATATGCTACAATGAGAGCATGAAACAACCTTATCTTGAATGCGGAAAAATCATCAACATCCACGGCGTACGCGGCGCAGTAAAGGCTGAGTCCTACTGCGACACCCCGCGCGTGCTTTCTTCACTCCCCCAACTGTTTTTAAAGAAAAACGGAAATTACGAAGCGTATAAGGTGACACGGGCTTCGGTGGGCGCGGGAAAAGTGCTTTTGTACCTCGAGGGTGTTGATACGGCGGACAGCGCGCTGCTCTTAAAGGGTAAGACGCTTTACGCAAAAAGAGAGGATCTTCCTTTGGCGGAGGGTGCTCATTTTATTGCCGATCTCTACGGTCTTCCTGCCGTCGATGCGGACACGGGTCGCGTATACGGCGAGATCATCTCGGTGGACGACATGCCCTCAAGTGAGATGTACACCATCAAAACGCCGAGCGGTAAGGAAATCCTATTCCCCGCCATACCGCAGTTTGTTGACAGGGTGGACGTGGACACCGCCGTTTATATCCGTCCGATCCCCGGATTTTTCGAGGAGGAGGACGCATGAAGTTTGACATTTTGACCCTCTTTCCCGATATGGTATCGGGCATCCTCTCGGAGAGCATTCTCGGCCGCGCACAGAGCGCGGGCTTCATCTCGGTCACCTGTCACAACATCCGCGACTTTTCGGAAAACAAGCATAAAAACGTGGACGACACCCCCTTTGGCGGTGGACGTGGCATGGTGATGGCGGCACCGCCCATCGCGGCGTGCATCGAAAGCATCATGAAGGATCTGCCCGAAGAGGAGCGTCGCCGTGTCATCTATCTTTCCCCCAAGGGGGAGGTTTTGACTCAGGCAAAGGCGTCTTCGCTCCTCGCCTATGACCGTCTTATTCTTTTGTGCGGTCATTACGAGGGTGTCGATCAGCGTGTCATTGACGAGTACGTGGATGAAGAGATCTCCATCGGCGATTACGTTTTGACGGGGGGAGAATTGCCCGCATGCGTTTTGGTGGATACGGTCGCCCGTATGGTGGACGGTGTGCTTGCCATGCCCGAATGCTTTGAGGACGAGAGCATTGCTTCAGGACTGCTCGAATATCCGCAATACACCCGTCCCGTATCCTTTCACGGCGTTGAGGTGCCCCCCGTGCTTCTCTCGGGGCATCACGCCAATATTCAAAAATGGCGGCTTGCGGAGGCACTCCGCATCACCGAGGAGCGCCGTCCCGAAATGGCGGCGGCATACCGCGAAGCACATCCGCCGAAGGAGAAAAAAAGCCGTCGCAAAAAGACGACGGAGCCCAAGGAATGAACCCTTATTTTGTAAACAAATATTTACTTTTAGGAGAGCAGGACAGTAAAAAAGCTGTCCTGCTTTTGCTTTTCGCGCTTTTTCCCTTTTCCGCACTTTTCCCTCACGCGCACCTGTGTGCGGCGGCTTGGAGCGCCCTTCTTTTCGCCGTCGGCTTTTGGGCAAGCCGTAAAAAAATGCCCTCTACCTCACAAGCGTGGCTGTACGCCGCTTTCCTTGCGCTCACCCTTTCGGGGGTCGTGCTTTCGGCGGCGAGAGTGGCAAGTCTGATTTCGTTTTTGTTGCGGCTTTCCTTTTTTCTGCCCCTTTTTTATGAAGCAATGAGAGAAAAGATATGTCGCCTTTTGTCCCTTCTCGGGGGGCTGATCGGTGGGGTGACCCTGCTTTCCCTCATCTTCGGGGGCGGCGTGACGGAGTACAGCGACCCTTCCCTTTTTCCGAGTCTTTCACGCGCGTCGGGGCTTTTTGGAAACCCCAACGTGACGGCGGCGTTTTTGCTTCCGCCCGCCCTTCTTTCGCTTCACGCCCTACTCTTTGCAGGGAGGGGGAGATGCTTTTCCTTTCTTTGCTTTTTCGGCAGTCTTACGGGGATCGCGGCAACCTATTCGAGAGGTGCGCTGATTGCCCTTCTGTTCGCCGCCTTTCTTCTTTTTGCGTGCCGCTTTGGGCTTATCCCCACCCTTTTTACCCTACTTGCCCTGCTTCCGCTTTTGCTCTTGCTTTTACCAAGCGGACTTACCGCAAGGCTTTTGTCCGTCCTTTCGCCCGACACCTCGGTGTTTTACCGTTTTTCTCTTTGGAAGAGCATTTTCCGACTTCCCCCGCGTGCGCTCCTCTTCGGGGTGGGAGAGGGAAAGCGCGCCATGCTTTCGGCTTTGGGCGGCGTGCTTGCCGGCGGTCTTTTACACGTGGAGCATACCCATTCGCTCTTTCTTCACATTCTGCTCGCCGAGGGATTGATCGGGCTTCTTCTGTTCCTGCTTCTGTGTGGGCGAGCGCTTCTCTCAAAAAAAGGGCTTGGGGCGCGTGCGGCGCTTTTGTCCCTTTTGCTGTTTGGAATTTTTGACGACCCGCTCTACAGCGGGCAAACGGAGGTTTTGTTTTGGCTCACTCTCGGTCTTTGTTGATTTGCGTCATTTTGCTTCTTTGCTTAATTACAGTTCTTTTCTTCGTAATGAAGCCCGAAGAAGAGGACGTTTATCTCGTTTATACTGCTGTGTTTGAGGTGGATGCATCCCTCGCCGACAGCATCCAAGTCGGCGACCTTTTGACCGATGCCCGCGGCAAGGGACAGGCAGGCGAGGTTTTAAAGATCACGCGCGAAGACGCCTATAGAGAGGATGCCTTTGGCATCTACTTTCATCCCGAGCGCGTCACGCTTGCCGTAACGCTTGGGGGCGGGGGCGTACGCCGAAGGGGCGAAGCCAAGCTTGGTACGCTTGTGCCGCGTGTCGGTGAAGCCATCTATCTTTTGGGAAGCACACGGCTTGAAGGGCTTTGCGTCAAGGTGGGTGTCGTATGAAGCGCCGTGTTTATCCTTTTCTTCTCGTTGCCGTATTTTTGCTCGGATGTCTTGGGCATCTTCTTTTCCGCCCGAAGCCCCCGGCATCCGCCCCCTGCCTTTTGTGCCTTGAGATGGAAAATGCCAACACCCTTTTGCTATATTCCCTTCCCGATGTGGGGGATACGGTTTGCATATCGGGGATATCGGGGAAAATCGTGCAGGTGGAAAGCACACCGCGCACGCTATACGAACGGGAGCGGGGCGAGCTTTTCTCCCGTTCTTCCCTCTTCACGTCAAACATCACCTTTAAGGTCAAGGTCGATGCTTCCATGAAGGATGGGCGGCTTTCGCTTGGCGCGTCGCCCCTCTTTTTGGGCGATACGGTAACGCTTTCGGGAAATAATTTCTCTTTTTCGGCGCGTCTTACGGAATTTTCGGCGAATTTTTAAAGAAAAACTTGCAAAAAAACAAAAAAATCAAGAAAAACTCTTGATTTTGCCCGCGGCATTTGCTATACTGTATATATAATTTTTGGATGTACCCGACTTTCTTCACCGGAGGAACCTATATGAAATCCTGTACCGTCATTATTCAGAACAACGAGGGGCTGCACGCAAGACCCGCAACCTTCTTTATTCAGAAGGCAAACAGCTATAAAAGCACTCTTTGGATCGCAAAGGATCCCGAAAAGGCAAGACTTGCCTTGGAAGGTAAGTTAGAAAGCGGCATCATCGACACCTTTGTGGATGGCGAGGGTGTACGCAAGATCAACGCAAAGAGTCTGCTCGGCGTCTTGTCCTTGGGTATTGCCAAGGGTGACGTTGTGACGCTCATCGCGGACGGCGCGGACGAGGACGAGGCTCTCGCAGGCCTTACCGCCCTCATTGATGACGGTTGCAAGGCGTAAACAATAACGGAAGGACGGCGGCAGGCAGAGATGCTTGCCGCCTTTTTTAACAGAATGAAGACGAAACGAGAAGAGCTACGGGAAAAAGCAAATGCGCTCCCTCCCTCCCCCGGCGTCTATTTGATGAAAAACGCGGAGGGAAAGGTCATATACGTGGGAAAATCCCGCAAGCTTTCAAGCCGTGTTGCCAGCTACTTTACAGGAAACGACCATCCCACCAAAACGGCGCGCATGGTGGCACAGGTGGCGGACTTTGATACTATTCTCTGTGACAGCGAGATTGAAGCATTGGGGCTTGAAAATACGCTGATCAAAAAATACGCCCCCAAATACAACATTAAGCTCAAGGATGCAAAGTCCTACCCCTATATTGCCGTCACGGCAGGAGAATATCCCCGTATTTTTGTGACGCGCGAGCGCGCGCGTGACGGCGGACGGTATTTCGGTCCGTATTCGGGAACATCGGACGCCTATGCCAACCTTGATACGGTGCGAAGGCTCTTCCGCCTTCCCAGCTGCCGCCGCCGTTTTCCCGAGGAGATCGGCAGAGAGCGGCCCTGCATCTACCGCCAGATGGGGCGGTGTATGGCTCCCTGTGCGGGAGATGTGACAAAAAAAGAATATAACGCCGCCGTTCGTGCGGCAATGTCGGTCTTAGGAGGCTCTACTGCCGAAGCAGAGCGAAGGCTTCGGGAGGAAATGCTGCTTGCCGCCGAGGAAGAGCGATTTGAAGCCGCCGCAAGAGCGCGCGACGCCATCCTAGCCCTCGGAAAGCTCGGCGAGAGCCAGAAGGTGCTGTCCGACGAAACGCTTTCCTTCGATGCGTGGGGACTGTTTGAGGGGGACCCCGTGGGTGCCTTGTCCGTCCTTTCCGTGCGCGACGGAAAGCTCATCCGCAAAAACGATTTTCCCTTTTCCGCATCTGAGATCCTCACTCCCGAAACGGCTGTCGCCTTCCTGACGGAATACTATATGCGGGGTGCGGACATCCCCAAGGAAATTCTTTTGAGCTTTGCCCCCTCGGAGGAGAGCGCCGCCGTTTTGGAGGACTTTCTTTCGAGAGAGCGCGGAAAACGTGCCTTCGTCCGTCACGCACAGCGCGGTGAAAAGCGCGCGCTTTGCGATATGGCGGTCAAGAATGCGGAGGAAGCCATCAAGAAGGAGACCGAGCGCACCGCGCGTGACGAATCCACACTCATCACCCTTGCCCATCTTTTAGCCCTTGAGGTGCTTCCCTCTCGCATCGAGGTGTACGACATCTCTTCGATCGGCAAAGAATATACCACAGCAGGCATGATCGTGTATGAGGACGGCGCGCTCAAAAGAAGCGCCTATCGCACCTTCCGTATCAAGACGGTCGAAAACGACGACTACGGCGCGATGCGCGAGGCACTCTCTAGACGCTTCTCTCACAGGGACGACGAGGACTTCGGGGTGCTTCCCGATCTGATTCTCCTTGACGGCGGCCGTGGGCACGTATCTGTTGGCAAAGAGGCGTTAAAGGAAGCGGGGCTTGATATCCCGCTCTTCGGTCTTGTCAAGGACGAGCATCACAAAACGCGCGCCCTTTGCACCGAGGAGGAAACGGTCGGCATCGCACACGAGCAAAGCGTATACGTTTTCTTATACAAGCTGCAGGAGGAGGTCCACCGCCATGCGGTGCGCGCCACCATGGGCGCGAAGGGACGCTCCTTGAAGCGGTCCTCTCTCGAAGCCATTGACGGCATAGGACATGAGCGTGCCCGTCGCCTTCTTGCCTATTTCGGCACCCTTCGGCGACTGAAGGAAGCAAGCATCGAGGAGCTTGCCGCTGTACGCGGCATGACGGCACCTGCCGCCGCCGCAGTCTATGCTCACTATCACAAAAAAGAGGTGTAATCCATGAGAATTATCACAGGAAGCGCAAGAGGCATCGCCCTCAAAACATTAGAGGGGGAAAGAACCCGCCCGACCGCCGAAAAGGTGAAGGAGGCGATCTTTTCCGCACTGCAATTTGACCTTGAGGGACGCACCTTTCTCGACCTCTTTGCAGGAAGCGGTCAGATGGGCCTTGAGGCACTCTCCCGCGGTGCTGTACGCGCCGTCTTTATTGACGAGGGGCGCGACGCGATGGAGATCATCAAGGAAAACGCCAAGAAAACGGGCTTTTTTGAAAAATCGCACTTTCTCGTCAGCGATTACCGCAATTATCTGCGCAAGGCGGCAGGGCGCGAGACGTTTGACATCGTCTTTATCGATCCCCCCTATGCCGAGCGCATTGCCGCCGACGCCATGCTCCGCGTGATCGCGGCAGGAATGGCAAAGCACGGCACGCTGTTCGTCCTCGAGAGCGAAGAGGAGGACGTGCTTGCGGGGGTCGTGCGCGAGGATCTTGTGCTTCAAAAGGCAAAGAAGTACGGACGGACTTATGTGCATATCTACCGTTACGTGAAGGAGAAGGACGATGAGTAAGGTAATGATCACGGGGAGCTTTGACCCTGTCACGGTGGGGCACGAGGATGTCATCCGCCGCGCCGCCCGATGCTTTGACGACCTTCGCGTGACCGTGTTTCTCAATCCCGAAAAGCCGGGGATGTTCTCGCCCGACCTGCGCGTTTCTCTTTTAAAGCAGGTCTGTGCCGAATTTCCGAACGTGACCGTGGATTTTGATGACGGCATGGTTGCCGATTACGTGAAGCGTGAGGGGATCGGGCTCATTCTGCGCGCGGTGCGGGATGAAAAGGATCTTGCCTACGAAATGAAAATGGCAGACTACAACCGTGAAAGGAGCGGCGTTGAAACGCTGCTTTTGGCGGCTTCCCCCGCACTTTCCTCCGTTTCCTCCAGCGAGGTACGCCGACGCATCGCAAGTGGCGAGGATTATACGTCGCTCATCCCGACGGAAATTCGCGGAGAAATCGCCAAAATCGTAAAAAATCTCCCCTTAAAGTAAAAAATTCGATTGACAAACGCACTTTCTTTTTATATAATAGTAAAGATGATTATTTTGTCCGAGCCGCATGGCTCGGGAAAGGATACGTATGATGTTTAAGGAACAGATCGATGCACTCAGCACCGCCTTTTCGGAGGAGCTGAATGCCGCCCTCACCAAAGAGGCACTCGAGGCTGTGCGCGTAAAGTACCTCGGCAAAAAGGGTCCTGTCAACGACCTTATGAAGGGTCTGCGCGACATGACGCCCGACGAAAGACGCGAGGCAGGTCAGCTCGTCAACACCTTCAAAAGCGAGGCGGAAACGGCTATTGCAGAAAAAGGAAAGGCACTGGAGGCAGAGGCACTTTCTGCTGCCATCCGTGCGTCGAAGAAGTACAACCCCACCCTTCCCTCGGGCGAGGATCGCGGCTCGTACCACCCCATCACCCTGATCGCACGTGACGTGGAGGAGATCTTCACGACCATGGGCTTTACGGTGGAGGATTACGTGGAGATCACCGACGACTATCATTGCTTTGAGGCGCTCAACATCCCAAAATCTCACCCTGCACGCGATATGCAGGACACCTATTATATTGAAAACGGTCAGCTGCTCAAGACCCATACCTCGGCGGCACAGAACCACATCATGAAGAAATACGGCGCGCCCTTAAGAGCCATCTTCCCCGGTCGTTGCTTCCGCAACGAGGCGATCGACGCTTGCCATGAAAACACCTTCTTCCAGATGGAAGGTATGATGATCGATAAGGACATCTCCATTTCGAACCTCATCTATTTCATGAAAACGATGCTCTCTGCCGTATTCGGCGAAGAGCTGATGGTGCGTCTGCGCCCCGGCTTCTTCCCCTTCACCGAGCCCGGCTTTGAGCTTGATATCAGCTGTACCATCTGCAAGGGCCGTGGCTGCCCCTCCTGCAAGAATACGGGCTGGCTTGAGCTTTGCCCCTGCGGTATGATCC
>SVTN01000031.1 GCA_015063765.1 Oscillospiraceae bacterium
GAGATCGTTTCCATGCAGACCAAGCTTGACCTTGCAGGTATCCCTGCCGAGGATCTTAAGAACGTGATCATCGCTTACGAGCCCGTTTGGGCAATCGGTACCGGTCTTACCGCTACCCCCGAGCAGGCAGACGAAACCTGCGGTGTGATCCGCAAGACCATCGCCGCTCTTTATGGCGATAAGGCTGCTGAGGAGATCACCATCCAGTACGGCGGCTCGATGAACGACAAGAACGCTGCAGAGCTTCTTGCCAAGACGAACGTTGACGGCGGTCTGATCGGCGGCGCATCGCTGAAGACGGATGCGTTCACCGCGATTGTTGACGCTGCAAACGCGTAATTTCAAACAAAAAATCCGTTTCCCGCGAGGGAAACGGATTTTTATTTTACAGTCCAATGCCGAGCAGAATAAGAAGCAAGGGCATTGTCAAAATGGAGAGTGCGGTGGATACCGTCACAAGCTTGCCGGCATATGCGGCATCACAGTCGTATCGCTCGGCAAACATCGTCGACGAGGATGCGGCGGGGGCGGCGGCAAGAATAAGAACGACCTGCATCACGGCAAGATCAATGCCGTCGGGGAAGAGCAGGTTTCCAAGCCGCAGAAGCAAAAGCACGATACCGGGAAGCAACAGGTGACGCAAGGCTAAGAAAAGATATAGGTGCTTATCGCGGAATAGTCCCTTAAAATCGGTGGAAGCCAAGCGCAAGCCGATAACTACCATGGAAAGGGGAGCGACCGTCGCCTTGAGCATGCCGAAGGCGTCGGTGATCAGGGAGGGGATCGCATGTTCAATCGGCAGGAAGAAGAATACGAGTCCCAAGAGCGCGGCGATGGTGACGGGATGCAAGAAAGCAAATCCAAGGGATTTGAGAGCACTTCGCTTCAGGGAGCTCTTTTCCTCTTCGGTTTGCACACCGTCCTTGTTGATGTCGTGGTCGTGTGTGCAGATATAAACACCGAGCGACCAAAGCACAAGGTTGAAGGTGATGTTATAAATGGTGGCGTAGAGAAGCGCCGTTTGATCCATAATCGCACCAATGAGCGGAATGCCCATAAATGCGGCGTTGGAGAAGATGGTCACCATGCGCAGAATTTTCTGCTTGTCGGATTCTATCCGACGAAAAATGAGAAAAGCACCGACGGCAAAAATTGCGTGCGCCAGAATGGAGAAGAAAAAGACCCAACCGATTCCGGCCAACACGTGTGCGCTGTACGGCTGTAAATAAGCAAGAAAAACAAGGGCAGGCTGCGCCGCATACAGGACAAATCCCGAAAGTCCCTTGCCAAAATCGTTTGGCACCAGATTTAGTTTTTTTAATATGATGCCGGGCACCATCATCAGAAAGAGGATGGCGACTTGATAAATGAGAGATAAAGCAATCTGTGTCATAAAACCTACCTAAAACTGTTATGGCAGTTTCATATCATATCATATTTTGCGCGGCTTGTCAAGTTGCATGACCGTGAATTGGGAATTTTGTTGGAGCAATTTAAAAAATATTGACAAAAACAGAATCTTGTGGTAAAATTCAAGCAAGGACTTAATTTTCAATAAGGAGAAAAAGATGAAGCGCTTTCGTGAATTTCTCAGCATTACCGTTGCCAAAAAGCCCGCACGGCTGGTTCTTTTGAGCATCGTCCTTCTCAATCTCGTGTTTTTGCTTCTTGCCGCATTTGTGATTTCTATGGTTTCACCTGTGAGGAATGAGGTCGGCTTCTGGCACTCTCTCTATTACACCGTGGGAATGGTGCTGGATGCAGGGTTTGTGGAAGGGGTCGTTACGGACCTTACCTCTACGCATATCGTCACCGTCTTGATCTGTTTTGTCGTCGTTCTTGTCGGTATGGTGACCTTCACGGGTGCGGTTATCGGTTATTTGACGAATTTTATCTCGAGCTTTATCGAGCGCGCCTCGTCAGGCGAGCATCCGTTAAGGATGTCAGAGCATACCGTGATCTTGAATTGGAACAATCGCGCCTCGGAGATCGTAAATGAGCTTCTTTACAGCGATATTCCCGAAAAGGTCGTCATTTTGACGCCTGAGCGCGCGGAAGAGATCAAGCTGGAAATTGCCGAACGCATTGCCGAAACGTTACATAAGGAGCATGCGGATCTGGTCTTGCGTGAGCAGGAAAAGCAAGCCCGCCCTCTTTCCAATCGGGAAAAGCGGCGCATTATCCGACAAAAAGGGCTTCGCAACAGATTGACATGGATCGTAAGACAGGGCGACGTTTTTTCCATGAAGCAGCTGCTCGATGTTTCTTTGGATCAGGCAAAAACGGTTGTGATCCTCGGCAAGGACGATCAGTACACGACCTGCCGCTATGACAGAGAAGCAAAGCAAGAGCAAATGGGTAATTCCTTCACCCTGAAGACCCTTGTGCAGGTCGTTGAGCTCACGGATGCGGAAAGCTCCCGTGACAATCAAAGAGTTGTGGTCGAGGTGGATGACATCTGGACGATGGAGCTCGTCAACATGGTGATCGCCCAAAAACGCAAGCATGCCGTAAAATGCCACATCATTCCCGTGCCTGTCAGCCGCATTCTCGGACAAATGCTTGCGCAGTTCTCCATCATGCCGGAGCTTAACAGCGTATACCGCACGCTCTTTTCTTACAAGGACGGCGCATTCTACTGCGTTCCCAAATCCCCCACGAACGGCGAAGCGGCTTATGTTGAGAACTTCCTTCGTACACACCGCAAGGCAATTCCTTTGACCTTTATGCACGATAGCGAGGGCACGGAAAAGCTGTTCTACATCGCAGACCGTGAAGGCGATCTTAAGAGTAAAACAAGCGAAAAGCCTGCCCATAACTTAGATCTTCGCCTTCGCAAGGACTTTTGGATGCCAAAGCAAAACGTTATCGTTTTGGGGCACAACAGCAAGAGCCGCTTCGTTATGGAGGGCTTTGATGCCTTCCGCAATGAGTGGAATGTTGCGGGAGATGAGATCATGAACGTGCTTGTCGTGGATGATACCGCTTCGCTTGATCGGGTGGGACGTTACGCAGAGTATCCTTACGTTACCTGTGTAGATGCGGATATCATTAACGACAAGGATCTTATTTGCAAGGCGATTTCGGATTATGTGGACGCACATGCCGAGGATACGAGTGTCTTGATCCTTTCGAATGACCGTGTACCTGCGGATGAGCTTGATGCCAACGCCCTGACGTATCTCATTTATGTGCAGGATATCGTAGAGAAAAAGGTTGCCGCCGATCCTAATTTTGACCGTGAAAAAATCGATATCGTGGTAGAGCTGCTCAACCCTAAGAATTATGATGTCGTCAACCATTACAGCGTGAACAATGCCGTCATAAGCAACCGTTACGTCAGTAAGATGGTAACTCAGATCGGTAAGGACTTTTCGCTTTACGATTTCTATTCTGATATTTTGACCTACGATAGCGCGGATAGCGAGAATTATGAAAGCAAGGAGATCTACGCGAAAAAGGTAGAGGACTTTTTTGAGGAGGTCCCCCCCGAAACGACAGCGGATGCCCTGGTTCGCGCCCTTTATGAGATATCACCCGAAGGAAACAAATCCATTCTGTTGGGATATGTGCAGAAGGGAACAGGTAAACTGACCCTCTTCTCGGGCGATCTTGCAAAGATTCCCGTGAAGCTCGGTCCCAAGGATAAGCTGATCATTTTTTCCAATCACTAACAAAAAGCTCGGCTTCGAATGGGCACGCGCGATAACGAAGGATTAACATAAGTTATTCGAGCGTGCCCATAATGAATTGCCCTAAATGGCATGAATTGGCTTGCGCCGTGAATTGAACTTGGTTCATGAATTGCCTTCGGCATGATAAAGCATAGCAATTCAATTCATGAAAACAAAGTTTTCAAATCATGAAGCCGTCAGGCTTCAATTCATGACGCAAAGCGTCAATTCATTACTATCTGGAGAAAATTGTCTGAAGCAACGCAAAAGCACTTATGACAAACGATTTATTCGTTATCATAAGTGCTTTTTTTTAAAACTTCGTTATGGGGCTCGCGCTAAAGAAGCCGAGCTTTTCTGTTTTAAGAATCAAAGTCCGAGTTTGTCCACCGAGGCTGCAAGGCTGGTGATGAGCGCCTTTTTCTTTGCGCAGATCGCCTTCATCTCTTCGACCTGTTCCGCAGTAAATGCGTCAAGGTCGCCCTCCTTCAGGGTGTTCTTATACATGCGGTCGACGATCAGAGCAAAGCAGATGTCGGTATAGGTGAGATTGCCGCCCTTTTCGCAAATGACGATGTTGCTCTTGCCCTCTAAAAGACGCTCTACAGCGTACTCGCCCATACGGGTAGCAAGCATACGGTCGCGCAGGGTGGGGGTACCGCCGCGGACAACGTGTGCGAAGCGAGCAAAGCGTGCTTCTACACCCGTCTCCTTCTCAATACGCTCGGTAAGTGCAGGAGCGAATTCGGTGCCCATGCCTTCGGAAACGACCACGATAAAGTTTCTCTTGCCAAGTGCGCGAGAGGTGCGGATCTTCGTGATAAGCTTTTCCTCATCAAAGGGAAGCTCAGCAATCACAACAGCAGTTGCGCCGGAAGCGAGTGCAGTATATGCAGCGAGATCGCCCGCATTTCTACCCATGACTTCAACAACATTGCAGCGTGCATGCGATTCGCAGGTGTCACGCAGGCAGTCGATCATGTTAAGCGTGGTGTTCATGGCAGTGTCAAAGCCAATGGTATTTTCAGTCGAGGTGATGTCATTATCAATAGTTCCGGGAATGCCGATGCAGGGAATGCCGCGCACGGTAAGATCCGTCGCACCGCGAAAGGTGCCGTCACCGCCGATGGCAATGATACCGTTAATATTCAGCTCACGGCAAGAGGCAATTGCTTTCTGCATGCCCTCTTCCGTTTTGAATTCAGGACAGCGATCAGAGAAAAGTACGGTGCCGCCACGGTTGAGAATGTTGGAAACATCGCGCACGGACAGCTCCTTGACGTCCTTCGCGATAAGACCCGAATAACCGCGATTGATCGCCACCACCTCAACGCCGTGTGCAAGTGCAGCACGGGTGACAGCGCGAACCGCCGCGTTCATACCGGGCGCGTCACCGCCCGAGGTCAAAACACCGATTTTCTTAAATTCTTTCATAGCCGTTACCTCTTGTCTTTTATATATTGTTAATTTAGTATCAAAGGATATTATAATATATATTTCCTGTTTTTTCAAGAGATAAAACAAAAATATCTTAAAAAACACCAAGATTTTTGTACATTCCCTTTTTTTCAAAAAAACGACGGAAAGAAGCAAAAAAAGACGGGTAAAATATTGACAAAACGGGGGCTTCTATTGTATAATAATCGTATAAGTGCACAAAAAGGAGGCGTGCGTATGCTTGGTGCTTGGTCGATTCTTCATGCGACGGAAAGCCTGCTTGCCGCCCGCTTCGTGTCGTCACTTGCGAACACGCTTGCAGCAAACGGTAAGCGCGTGCTTCTTTTTGACCTTTCACCCGAATGCCCCGCACTTGATATCCTTCTCGGCGTGGACGGACGCGTCGTTTACACGCTTTGCGACATTGGACGTGTGCCCCCGTGTGACGTTCTGCTTTCGCCGTGCAAAAATCTTTTCTTTGTTCCCTTGGGCGTTGGCGAGCAGGTAGAAGCTTCCAAAATCACTGCGGTGACCGAGGCGGTAACGCCCGATGCTGTGCTTTTTGTAACCACACGCTCCACCTTCACTGTGGCACGGTCACTTTCGGACGGTGCGCTTCTTTTGACCGATCCCTCTCCCGTCGCCTTGCGTGCGGCGAGCGCCTTGACTTCGGCAAATCATTTTGACGGCTTTGTGCTGACGGATTTCCTTCCTGTGCGTGAGGCGGTCAAGGGGATGCCTGCCTTGACCGAAATGGCGGATCTTTTGGGAATCCCTCTTTTCGGTATTTTACCACAAACCGACCTTTATAACATCCATACAGTCCGAGAAAAGAATTTTCTCACCGCTATCGAAAACATGACGGGAAGACTGATGGGGGAAGCGGTCCCGCTGCTTCGCGGCATTTCTATTGAAGGCATGCGGAGGAAACGCTTTTTTACAAGAATATCTGAGTAAATCAAAAGGAGATTATTATGGACATTGCTATTATTGCGGACGATACCAAAAAAGAGCTCATGACGCAGTTTTGTATCGCCTATTGCGGCATTCTTGCAAGACACAATCTCTCCGCTACCTCGGTGACGGGAAAATATATTACCGATGCGACAGGTCTTGAGATCGAGCAGATGATGTCGGGCATCGATGGCGGTACAGAGCAGATCGCCGCACGCATCGCTTATAACGAGATCGACCTTTTGTTTTACTTTAAAAGCACCGAGCCGAAATATGATGACGGCGGAGTAGAGCAGGACATTCTGCGCCTTTGCGATATCTATAATATTCCCGTTGCCACCAACATTGCTACTGCGGAAGCGTTGGTCATGGCGCTTGACCGTGGGGATCTCGATTGGCGTAAGCTGATCAACCCTCACTCCGAATATAACCGAAAGGACCAGTAAAGCAGGGGGGATATCCCCCTTTTGCTTTTTGTAATGCGATGAAAGCATCTGTTTTGCAACGCTCAAGGATCACGAGATACGGTGGGAGCTTTCCGTCGCTCTCTGCCTTCCTTCTTTCTCCTAGTCTTACCCCGGCCGATGTTGAAACGGCGGACGTGCGCGGTTCGGGTACATTTACCCCCTCCGACGGCGGCTTTGCTCTTAACTATCGGGAGGAGGAAAGCGGGATCTCCGTTACGGTGACGAAAAGCGGCGACACCCTTACCGTAACGCGTGCAGGCGGTACACTCACCTTCCGCATAGGAGCGCGTACCGCTTTTGAATACCGCACCCTTTACGGCTCGCTGCCAACCGAGGCATACACCGAGGTGATCTCAGTACAGGAGAAGGGAAGCACGCGGCTTCTCACCTTGATATATACCGCCGTTTTCGGCGGCATGGCACAAAAAAACGAAATGCGATTTAAGATCACCCTTTAAATTTCGAGAAAGGAGAGCCCCGTGACACAAAACGAGTTAAGAGAGCGTTTGAACGCAGGAAATACAGACGGCATCTTTCTCTTTTGCGGCGAAGAGGATTATCTCAAGCGCCATTATTTAGGGGAGCTCCGCCGCCGCATCGTTACGGATGAGGGACTCGCTCCCTTTGTACATTTCGTGTTTGACGGTGCGGAAATCGATTTAGATGCCCTTCTTGATGTGGTGCGCACCCCTTCCATGTTTGGGGAAGGGAAGCTGATTGAGTGGCACAACGCCGATATGGATGCCATGAAGGAGAGTGCTCTCAAGGCGTTTGAAGCCTTTTGCGAGGAGGCCTCTGAGGAAGTGGGGAACACCCTCGTCATTACCGTGACGGGAGAGGGCTTGGACGTGGGCACGGAGAAACGCCCCTCGAAGCTGTTTGCGCGTCTTTCAAAGTGCTTGAATGCCGTTCCGTTTTACCGCTCTACGGATGCGGCGCTCATCTCATGGATCCGCCGCCATTTTACGGCAGAAGGTCTTTCCTATGCCGAAAATCTCCCCGCCGCCATGCTTGCGCGTGTTGGGCACGATATGGATACGCTTTCGAGCGAGATCGAGAAGCTTGCCGCCTACGTCAAGGCAAACGGGATATCCCCCGTGACGGAAAAGGAGCTTTCCTTCGTCTGCATCCGTACGGTGGAGAGTGATGCCTTCAGCTTGACCAACGCCTTGCTCGATGGCAAAATGGAGGATGCCTATCGGTATCTCGGAGATATGAAGCAACGACGTGTTGATCCCATCTCGATCCTCGGACAGGTAGCAAAGCTGTATGCCGATCTTCTTTCGGTCGCCTTGCTTGCCGATGAGGGAATGCGGGAAAAAGAGATCGCGAAAGCCCTCGGCATGCACGAATATAAGGCAGGACTGTATTTCCGCAGCGCAAAGCGCATGGGTGTTTCCGTCGTGGAAGAAAAGCTTGCACTTTGCACCCGTATTGACGCCGCCTTAAAGAGCGGAACTGCCTCTTATCGCGGACTTGAACAGCTTGTTGCAACCCTGGGAAACAATAAATAACGCATAGCCCGTTTTGAATGCGATCGGACTATGCGTTTTTTTATTTTTTTAAGATCACCTTGGTGCCGTCTTCCCGTAAGACAACCTTTTCGTTGCCGCCGCCGCGGAGTGCACGGCGGTATTCGGTCAGATATTCCTCGCGGAGCGCCTTTTGCTCGGCAAGCTCTGCGGGGGTGAGCCCTTTCTCGGTCTTCGCCTTGGCGGCGAGGGCATTGATGCGGTCAATCTTTGCTTTTTCCATGACTTGTATTTCCTCTTTTCTTTTTCTTTTTGGCGGCGGAAAAGCCGAAATTGCCTATTTTTCCGCCCAGCTTGAAGTATGCGCCGTGTACGTAAGCGCAAAGCCCTGCTTTTTCAAGATGCAAAGCCCCCTTTTCGTCAAAGAGCGCTTCGTCCGCCTCTACCGATAAAACGTCGGCGAGAAACATGTCATGTGTGCCCATCGGGATGACGTCCGTGACACGGCAGGCAATCGACACAGGGCACTCCGCAATGGCAGGCGCTTTGACCCCTTCACAGGGAGCGGGAGTGAGGGCACACTTTTGAAATTTATCCACCTTTTTTCCGGTATAGATGCCGCAATAATCTGCCGTTTTTGCCATAGATGCGGGTACAAGATTGATTACAAACTCCCCCGTACGGCGAATAATCTCATAGGAATGGCGGGAGGGGCGTACCGAAATGTAGGTTTTGGGCGGTTGGGTCGAAACCGTGCCGCACCATGCCACGGTAAGAATGTTTTTTTCGTTTTCATCGCCGACAGAAACCATCACGGCGGGAACGGGGGCGAGGAGCGCGCCGCCCTTCAAATCTCTTTTTGCCATATAACCACCTTTTGCTTTTTTATTAGGATATGACGGTACACCGAATCGGTTTACTGCCGTGCTTTGTTCTTGCTGTTTTATTGTATCACATTATGGGGGAAAATGCAAGAAGCTTTTTATTGACAATTGCAAAAAACTGTAGTATACTAAAATGTGGAAGAATAGTGCTTGGCTTATATCGAGGCGCGGAAGGGAGAAACAATGTTTTATACCGATATCCATTCTCACATGCTTTGCGGTGTTGATGACGGCGCAAGGGATGAAAAAACGATGCAGGATATGTTAGACGCCGCCTATAAGGACGGAACGCGTACCCTCTGCCTAACGCCGCATTATCAGCCTGTTTATTACGGTCACAATCAAACGAAGGCGCAAAGGTCCTTTGAACGGCTTTCTGCGTATGCCAAGGAAAAATATCCCGATATGAAGCTTTTTCTTGCCAATGAGCTTGGATATTATACCGATTGCCTTCCTGCCGTTGTGAATGGGGAATGTCGCTTGCTTGGTGGCAAATACCTTTTGATGGACTTTTTACCGGGAACCCCCCTTTTCACCATTCGCTACGCGATGGAAGAAATGCTTGGACGCAAATATCGCGTTCTCTTGGCGCACATCGAGCGTTACGGTGCCTTGGACGGACAAGAGAAGCTTCTTATGGAATGGGAGCGCCGCGGTGCACGCTTTCAGGTCAATGCATCTGCTTTCTCCAAAAAAGCGGATAGAAAAGAAAGGCGTCGTGCCAAGCGGTTGATAAAACTTGCTTTGGTTCATGCTGTGGCGAGTGACGCACACGATCCCACCGAGCGTCCCCCCTCTCTTCGAGAAGCGGAGGAGGTCATTACCGCACGCTTCGGCAAGGATATTGCAAGACTTCTTCTCTCGGATTTTCCAAGCCGCATTGTAAACGGAGAAGAGTTTTAACCCCTGTTATAAGCGACATTGTTATCCTAAAATTTCAGCTTTGACTTGATTTGTACATATTATTGTGGTATAATCTAGATGTTGAGCAGTCAACATCTATGCGAAACTGAAAGGAATATGTTATGAGTGAATATGTAATTTTGACCGACTCCGGTGCTGATCTTCCTGGGGATGTTGCCGCCCGTTACGAGATCGGCGTGATAGACCTTGCCTTGCAGATCGGCAACGAAAGCAAGCTGAATGGTGAGGTAGACCCCAAGGAGTTTTACGCGCTTCTCCGCGAAAAGAAGACGGTGACCACCTCTGCTGTCAACATGGAACGCTTCAAGGCCTTTTTTGAAGGCTATCTCAAGGCAGGGAAGGACATTCTGTATCTTGGCTTTTCCTCGGGACTTTCCGCAACCTATATTGCAGGGCGAAATGCGGCAGAGGAGTTGGGGGATGCATATCCCGACCGAAAGATCTTGACGCTCGATACCCTTTCGGCATCTCTCGGTCAAGGACTTCTCGTGACCCTGACGGCGAAGAAGAGAGAGGCGGGTGCGACGCTTGATGAGGCGTATTCCTTTGCGCTTGACAACCGCCTGCATCTTTGCCATTGGTTTACGGTGGACGATCTCTTCTTCTTGAAGAGAGGTGGCAGAGTCAGTGCCGCCACCGCGGTGCTTGGCAGCATGCTCGCGATCAAGCCCTTTATGCATGTGGACAACGAGGGACATTTGATCAACGTGTCTAAGGTCAGAGGCCGCCGTGCTTCCATTGATGCGATGTTTGATAAGATCGCAGAAACGGCGATCGCGCCCGAAGGACAGCTTTATTATATTTGTCATGGAGATTGCATCGAGGACGCGGAGTATCTCTCTGCAAAAATCAAAGCCAAATACCCCGAGAGCGAGGTTATGATCGGCTATACAGGTACGGTGATCGGTGCTCACTCGGGCCCCGGCACGCTCGCGCTCTTCTTCTTGGGTACAGAGCGCTGAACCGCTTGAAAGGAGTGGGATCTTGAAGAAAACCATCGGTAATTTGTTTCACGCTATGGTCGTGTCGGCAAAAAATCTCTTGACACGAAAAAAAGAAGAAACCAACAACATGAACGTTTTTCCCGTTCCCGATGGGGATACGGGCATCAATATGAGTCTTACCATGAGCACCGTTTCGGGCGTGGATGAAAATCTTTCGCTCGGGCAGGCGGCGGAGGAAACCGCCAATCAGATGCTGCGCGCCGCGCGCGGCAATTCGGGTGCCATTCTCTCACTCTTCTTCCGCGGTGTGGGCAAAGCCTTTCACGAGCTGAAGGAGGCAAACGCGCTTGCCTGGGTCAAGGCGTTTGAGGCGGGCACAAAAGAGGCGTATCGCGCAGTCATGTCGCCCGCAGAGGGCACCATTCTCACCGTCATGCGTGTCGCATCCGAGGATGCGCGTGCCGCGTATACGGCAAATCGCAAGATCACCGTGAATGAGCTTTTTGACGTCGTGGTGGCAAGTGCGGAGCGCACCTTGGCAGAAACACCCGAGATGCTTCCCATTCTCAAGGAGGCAGGCGTTGTGGATGCGGGCGGCTACGGCTTCGTTTGCGTTTTGCAGGGCATGAAGGCGGTCCTTGACGGGCACCCCATCGATGCCGATCCCGAAGCAGAGGAGGGCGCAAAGGAGGCGTCCTTTGCCGATTTTAACACAGAGGATATCACCTTCGGCTATTGCACCGAGTGTATCGTGGATAAAAGCGAAGCGTTTTGGGGCGATCATACCGCCGAAGAGCTTTGCTCCTTTATCACCTCGATCGGTGACAGCGTCGTCTTTGTGGACGATGAAAAAATGATCAAGCTTCACGTGCATACGAACGACCCCGGACAGGTGCTGACGGCAGCGCTTCGCTTTGGCAGCCTCTTCACGGTAAAGATCGAAAACATGCGCAATCAGCATACCGCCCTTGCCGAGGGCGGCACAAAGCCCGCCGTCAAAGAGGAAGCCCCCCTTCGAAATGAGAAGAAATACGGCTTCGTCAGCGTTTGCATGGGAGAGGGCATCAAGGGCTTGTTCCTCGATCTCGGTGTCGACGGTGTGGTGGAAGGCGGTCAAACTATGAATCCCTCCACACAGGATCTGATCGATGCTGTAGAGCAGACTCCGTCGGAGATCGTTTATATTTTGCCGAACAACAAGAATATTGCCATGGTGGCAAAGGCGGCGGCGGAGCTCGTGACTGCGCGGCGCGTGGTCGTGCTTCCCAGCCAATCGGCACCCGAGGGGCTCGCCGCATTGATCGCCTTTAATCCCGATGCGGGAGAAGAGGATAATCTTACCGGGATGATGGAAGCCATCACCCGTGTGACCACCATGTCCGTCACCTACGCGGTGCGGGATACCAAGATCAGCCGCTTCCACATTCGCAAGGGACAGTACCTCGGGCTTGTGGAAAATACCATCGCCTGTGTGGCAAATTCGCCCGAGGCATGCATGAGGCAGCTGACGCGCGGCATGACAGACGCCGCCTTCGTTACCCTTCTTTACGGGGATGGCGTTGCCGAGGAGGAAGCAGAGAAGGTGGCGGCATATATCCGCAAAAAGGCTCCCAAGGGCTGTGAGGTCACGGTCATGTCAGGCGGACAGCCCATCTACGACTACGTTGTTTGGATCGAGCAAAATTAAGGAATAGGACCATGAATGTTGGATACTTGATTCATCTTGAAAACGATCCCTATGAGCAGATTCGTGAGGCGGCAGCGCTCGGCTTCCGCTACGGTCAGCTTTCTGTTTGGGATATGGCTTATCATACCGAGGAAAGCGCCGAGCGCATTCTTGCGGCTTGCCGTGATTTTAGCTTCACCGTCACCGCCGTTTGGTGTGGGTGGTCGGGAACAGCCGATTGGCGTTACCCCGGTATGTATAGGACACTGGGGCTTGTGCCGGATGATCTGCGGGAGGTGCGCGTAAAGGATATTTTGGGCGGTGCCGCCCTTGCGGCAAGGCTTGGTGTCAAGGATATCATTACTCATATCGGCTATCTTCCCGACGATCCTCTCAACGAAACTCGCATGGCGGTCGTGCGTGCCGCAAGACATATTTGCGAGCAGATCTCAAAAAACGGACAGTATTTCCTTTTTGAAACGGGAGAAATGATCCCCACCACCCTCATTCAGTTTATGACCGAGATCGGGCTTCCCAACGTCGGTGTCAACCTTGACCCCGCCAATTTTGTGATCAACGGAAGAGCCAATCCCACCGATGCGGCAAGACGTCTGGCGCCCTACATCCGCGGCATGCACGCCAAGGACGCCCTTCCTCCTGTCGGCACAGCCCCGAAGGGTAGAGAGGTGAAGCACGGGGAGGGTGTCGTCGATTTTGCGCAGATCTTTTCTGTGTTGAAGGCGGCGGGCTACGGCGGCTCTGTCACCATCGAGTACGAGATGAAAAATACCCCTGATCGCCGTGAAGAGCTCCTTTCCTCTAAGGCGTATCTTGAAAATCTGATTTCCTCGCTTTGAAATGAAATATACTCTTGACAAACCGAAAAATATCTAGTATAATGAAAGAGTAAAATACACGGTTTTGCTTTGCCGTGTAAAATAAGGAAAAAGGATTTGTGGAAATGAAAAGAACAGTTAAGGTTTTGGCGCTTGTTCTCGTGCTTATCATGGCAGTAACTGCCCTTGCAGGTTGCGGAAAGCGTCTTTCCGGTGCTTATGAGAGCACAAACGATAGCGGCAGCGTTGTCCTCTTGGCGTTTGACGGTAAGGATTTTACTTATACCATGGGTAGCGTACAGCTGAAGGGTACTTATGAGATCAAGAAGAACGGCGATGCTTATACCTTCACGATGATCTGTGACGAAGAAGTGACCGAGAACGGTGGCGCAAAAAAGCTCGATGAGCCTGTGACCATTTATGACAAAACTCCCATCCGCATCGGTGAAGATTATATCACCATTGGCAGCGGCACGAGCGTGAGAAAGTACGTTAAGAAGTAATTTCCTCATAGAAAAAAGGCAAGCATCTTGCTTGCCTTTTCGTTTTTAAAGATTTAGGAAATCTTTATCTACAAGAACCTCTTTATTATAATAATGCATTGCTTTTGCTACAGGAAGTGTGCATTCAAAGCGCAGAAGTGCAGAGCCGTTTTCCGTAGGAAGGACCGCCGCATACCCCTCTTTTTTCGGATCAGCACGGAAGTCTACCGTTTGCGTGACGTTTTCCTTTGCAATACGCGCCTTCGCCTCTTGGGTGTAGGGCAGGGCATAGCGAAGTGCCCTAGCCTCAAAGGATAGAATTTCCTTTTCCTTTTTTCCTCGGAGCTTTAAAAGAGATACTCTTCCCGAAGCCACGCGCACGCAGCACTCATAGCTGACGCTCCCCCAGGTGAAATAAACAAGCATCCAAACAAAGAGCGGCAAAATGGCGATGACGTGCGGAATGTTGATGCTGATAAAGAGAAGCGTGTATGCCAGAGCAAAGAGAATATAACACAAAACGAGAAAAAGGCGCATGCGTCCGTTTTTTCCGTGCTTTGCGACAGGCTTTGCATATTCGGCAAACAGGAAGCTGTTTTCTTCTGTCATTTTTGTTCTCCCTAAAAAATATCATAAAAATGATAGCATAACTTCGAGAAAATGTCAAGAATATAAATGAGAAAGAATATAAAAGGAGTCATTATGGAAAAGAAACGAGCGGCGGGAGTCCTCGCGCCTATTTTCGCGTTGCCGAGCGGATATTCGTCGGGTAGCTTCGGCAGATATGCGTATGAATTTATCGATATATTAAAGGCGGGTGGCTTTTCCTATTGGCAGGTCTTGCCCTTCACCCTCCCCGATTGCTTTCATTCTCCGTATGCATCCTCCTCTTCCTTTAGCCTGAACCCCTACTTTTTGGATCTCGAAGACCTAGTAGAAAGGGGTCTTTTAACGCAGTCGGAGATCGCATCGGCAAAGGAGCATACACCCACGTCCTGCGAATACGAGCGACTTGCAGAAGAGCGGCTTTCTCTTTTGACGCTTGCCGCTGACCGTTTTGATGAGTCTGCACGCTTAGAGGAGTTTCTCTCTTTGCATCCGTATATCGAGGAATACTGCCGCTTTGAAGGCTTGAAGGCGGCAAACGGCGGCGTTCCTTGGCAGCAATTTGAAACCGATATCCCCGACTCGCGTGTGTATCACACCTATGCCGTGCTGTCCTACCTTTTCTATGAGCAGTGGTCGGCGTTGCACGCGTATGCCAACGAAAGAGGGATCTCTCTTATCGGCGACCTACCCATCTACGTTTCCCTTGACAGCGCCGACGTTTTCTTTCATCCTGAGTTTTTTGCGCTCAATGAGGATGGAAGCCCGCGCGGCGTCGCCGGTGTTCCGCCGGATTATTTTTCGGCAGATGGACAGAAATGGGGAAATCCGCTTTATAATTGGGATAAGATGAAGGAGGACGGCTTTTCCTTCTGGCGGGTACGCATCCGTCATATGCTCTCTCTGTTTGACGGCGTGCGTCTTGACCATTTTCGCGGCTTTGACACCTATTTCGATATCCCTGCGGATGCTCCCAATGCTAGGGACGGCGTTTGGCGCGAGGGCGCACGCTTTGCCATCATAGACGCACTTAGGGAGGAAGCGGGAGAAGGTCTTTTGATCGCCGAGGACCTCGGAGAGCTTTTCCCCTCGGTCGAAGAGCTCCTCTCCTACAGCGGCTTTCCCGGAATGCGTGTCTTTGCCTTTGCGTTTGACGGAGATAACTCTCCCCATCGCCCCGATCTTTATCCCCAAAATGCGGTAGCATACAGCGGAACGCACGACAATGACACCTTGATGGGCTTCTTCTCAAAGCTTTCCGATGAAAAACGGGCATGGATCTTCCGTTATTGCGGCTACGAGGGATGGGATCTGCGCGAGGGGTGCCTTGCCGCCATGAAGACGCTTTACGCATCCGCCGCCGATCTCGTCGTATTCCCCGTGCAGGACCTTCTGTTTTTAGGGAGCGATGCGCGCTTTAACACCCCGGGCACAGCAGAAGGGAATTGGTGCTTCCGCATCACCGAGGAACAAATGCGCTCTATTGACAAGGAGTTCTTTGCTTCACTTTCTGCGCAATATCAAAGATAAAAGAAGGCTTCGCTGAATGGGCACGCGCGATAATGAAGGATTAACATAAGTTATTCGAGCGTGCCCATAATGAATTGCCCTAAATGGCATGAATTGGCTTGCGCCGTGAATTGAACTTGGTTCATGAATTGCCTTCGGCATGAT
>SVTN01000032.1 GCA_015063765.1 Oscillospiraceae bacterium
TAAGCCATGGGATGCGAAGCTGTCGCACTTCTCGAGGTACAGGCGAACGTTGCCGCCATTGCCGGGCTTGATGCCATGGTCAAAGCGGCAAACGTCCGTCTGATCCACGTAGAAAGACGTCTTGGCGGCAGACTCGTTACCGTCGTCGTTGAAGGCACGGTCTCCGACGTTACTGCGGCTCTTGAAGCAGGCAGAGCGGCGGCGGCTGAGGTTGGCAACGTCAAGGTGTGCGAGGTCATTGCCCGCCCACACCCCGAAGTGATGAAGTTCCTCACGACGGGCTGATTAACTTAGTTTTATTTGCAAAAATAAAATAAAAAATCTTTATGGAGGATTTTAAAATGGAAGCACTTGGTATGGTCGAGACCCGCGGCTTGGTTGCCGCAATCGAAGCAGCTGATGCAATGGTAAAGGCTGCAAACGTGATCCTGATCGGCTCCGAGAAGATCGGTTCCGGACTCGTATCCGTCATGGTTCGCGGCGATGTCGGCGCTGTGAAGGCTGCTGTTGAGGCAGGCTCCGCTGCAGCATCCGGCCTTGGCGAGGTTATCGCTACGCACGTGATCCCCAGACCCCACGCAGACGTGGAAAAGCTTCTTCCCAAGATCTGATTTTTGGAGAAGCATCTCCTTCGCCGCACCGAAAGGGCGGCGAAGGAGCCCCCTTTGACAGCGGATGGTCACCCTTAAAGCGCGCGCTTTAGGCGCGAGCATTGCTGTCAAAAGCAGTTTTCAAAAAAATGTTGCGGAAAACCGCAGGAAAGAACGGAAAAATGGAAATGACCGATAAGAGAATTGAAGAGCTTGTAAAAAAGGTTGTCGCCGGCATTGTGGAGAGCGGTGCATCTGCTCCCGCAGAGGACGGTATCCCCGTTGGCGTATCCAACCGTCATATTCATTTAACGCGTGAGCACGTGGATATCCTTTTCGGCAAGGGGTACGAGCTTGAAAAGCTGAAGGACCTCTCTCAGCCCGGGCAGTATGCCTGCAAGGAAACGCTCACCATCATCGGTCCGTCGCTCCGTCCGATCGAGCGCGTGCGCGTCCTCGGTCCCGAGCGCCGTTCCTCCCAGGTCGAGATCTCGAGAACCGATGCCTACACCTTGAAGGTCAAGGCACCCGTCCGTGAGTCGGGCAAGATCCAAGGCTCGGCAGGCGTGACGATCGTCGGTCCTTGCGGTGTGGTAAAGCTGGATGAGGGCTGTATCATCGCCAACCGCCATATTCATATGTCGCCTGCCGACGGTGCACGCTTTGGCGTGTCGGACGGCGATTACGTCACAGTAGACGCTATCGGCGAGCGCCGCACCCGCTTCTTTGACGTGCAGGTGCGTGTCAGCCCCGATTTCCGCCTTGAGATGCATCTTGATACCGACGACGCCAATGCCGTCGGACTTTCGGGCAAGAGCACCGTCAAGATCGTAAAAGAGTAAATAACGCTTAAGATTTAAGCCAGGAAGGATAGAGCTATGTTAAGAGGAATCGTTATCGGTAACGTGGTATCCACGAGAAAGCAGGAAGCCCTCGTTGGCTCCAAGTTTATGGAGGTCCAGCTGATGGAGAAGGGCGAAAAAATTGAAAAGTATATCATCGCTGTTGACAGTGTTGGTGCAGGCATCGGGGAAGAGGTCCTCCTCACCACCGGCTCGTCTGCAAGACTTGCACTTTCGCACGAGAATGTTCCCACGGATGCCGTGATCGTCGGTATCATCGACCCGCAATAAGAAAGAGAGTAAAAAATGAACGAAGAACTGAAGAGCCGTATTCAAGCGGCGGCAGTTGTCGGTGCGGGCGGTGCAGGATTTCCCTCCTACGCAAAGCTTGCTCCGGGTGCCGATACGCTGATCATCAATGCGTCGGAATGTGAGCCGCTTCTTGAAACCGACTACATGCTGATGCGCGACCATATGGATAAGATCCTGGATGGCGCAAAGATCATCATGGAGTGTGCCGATATCCCCCGCGCCCTCCTTTGCTTAAAGGAGCACAACGCTCACAGCCTCACCCTCACCGAGGGACAGAAGCTGGCGGATGGCATCTCGGTGAAGACGCTCCCCGATGTTTACCCCATCGGTGACGAGATCGCCACCATCTACCAGGCAACGGGAAGACTTGTCCGTCCCGGCAATCTCCCCATCACCAAGGGCGTTATCGTATACAACCCCGAAACGCTGTATAACGTGTCGCAGGGCGTGCGTGAAAACAAGCCCGTGACCGAAAAGTGGCTCACCATCGGCGGTGACGTCAAGAAGACGCTCGTTTTGCGTGTGCCGATCGGTATGCGCGTGCGCGATCTCTTCAAGAAGTGCGGCGTTACCGTGCCCGAAGGATATGCTGTGATCGACGGCGGTCCCTCCATGGGTCAGATCATCAACCCCAACATCGCTGTGGTAAAGAAGAGCACCAAGGGCCTTCTCATTCTTCCCGAGCTGATCCCTGCCGTTGCAGGCAAGAAGGGCGACCTCAAAACGCAGATCGCCAGAGCCTCTTCGATGTGCTGCCAGTGCACGCGTTGCACCGACCTTTGCCCCCGCAACCTGATGGGCTACCCCATTTATCCGCACAAAATGGTCAGAACCGCAACCAAGCTTGCGGAGATGACTCCCGATATGATCCTTTCGGCATCGCTTTGCTGCTCCTGCGGCGTTTGCGAAACGGCGGCTTGCTGTCAAAACATCTCGCCCCGCAACGTTATCATGGAGTTCAAGAGCATTCTCGCCAAGAACCGTCTGAAGTATGTTGGCAATGAGGATGTAGAGGCAGACGAATTCCGCGACAGCCGCCTCATCCCGATCGACCGTTGGAAGAGCCAGCTCGGCGTCAAGAAGTTTGACCGCGAGGGTGTGCTCGTCGCTCCCATCACCAAAACGGGTACGGTGGAGATCGGTCTTAATTGGCACATCGGTGCCCCCTCCGCGCTCTCCGTCAAGGTTGGCGATACGGTGAAGGCAGGCGATAAGATCGCAGAGGCAGGGAACGGACTCTCCATTCCCGCATATGCCTCGATCGACGGCAAGGTGACCTATGCCGACGCGACCAAGGTCGTTATTACGGCAAATGAAAGTGTTTGAGTGTTGAAAGGAATACATAAGAATGGTACACGCAGTAGGAGTTATTGAATTAAAAAGCATTGCAAAGGGTGTGGATGCAACCGACGCGGCACTCAAGAGCGCAGGCGTCAAGCTGATCTGTGCGCATCCCGCTTGCCCCGGTAAATATGAGATCATTCTCACAGGCTCGATCTCGGACGTGACCGCAGCACTTGAGCACGTCAAGAGCCGCTTCGATCAGTATATCGTTGACAGCTCCATCATGGGACGCATCGATGAGCAGGTCATCAAGGCGCTGTTCGGTACGCAGACGGGCGTAAAGCAGGGCTCTCTCGGCTTGATCGAAACCTATTCTGCCGCTTCCGCCATCAAGGCAGGCGATATCGCCGTCAAGACCGCACGCGTAGAGCTTTACGATATGCGCGTTTCCCGCGGTATGGGCGGTAAGGGTATCGTCTTTGTGACGGGTGAGGTCGGTGACGTGACCGCCGCTGTAGAAGCGGGCGGTGCCTACGCCAAGGATCTCGGTATGCTTCACGCAACCACCGTCATTGCCGCACCGCATGCGGAGCTTTGGGAGCAGCTGTAAGACTTCCTTAAAATAGGAAAGGAGCAAAGCAGATGGAGCATATGCCCACACGCTTTACCACAGAGAGAAGCGCCCGCATCGGGGCTTTGATCTCTGATCTATATGACCACCTGCCCGAAATTGAAGCGGACAGAGCAGAGCTGGTTGCCGAAGCCTATAAGGCAACCGAGGCTCTTCCCATCATTCGCCGCAGAAGTGCTGTCTTTGCCCACATTTTAAAGAATCTCCCCGTAACCATCCGTCGCGGAGAGCTGATCGTGGGTAGCAACGCCAAAACGCCGCGCGGATGCCCGACCTTCCCCGAATATTCGTGGGAGTGGCTTGAGCCCGAGTTTGACACCATCGCAACGCGTGAGGCTGACCCCTTCTATATTTCCGAGGAGACCAAGGCACGCCTCAAAAAGGTGCATCCTTATTTTAAAGGAAAGACCACCAACGAGCTTGCCACCTCCTTTATGGATGAAAAGACCTACGACGTCTTTATGAACCACGGCATCTTTACCGTCGGTAACTATTTCTATAACGGCGTCGGTCATATCTGCGTTGACTACGGTAAGGTCATTGCCATCGGTTACGAGGGCATCCGCCGTGAGGCGGAGGCGCTTCTTGCCACCGTCAAGACGGGCGACGGCGACTATATGCGCCGCCACCACTTCCTCACCGCCGTCATCGAGTGCTGTGATGCTGTACGCATCTTTGCCGAGCGTTACGCCGCCGAAGCCGACCGCCTTGCGGCAAGCGAGAGCGATCCTCTCCGCCGTGAGGAGCTGAAGGAGATTGCCGATGTGTGCCGTCAGGTGCCGTATCGCGGCGCAAGAAGCTTCCGTGAAGCATGCCAGAGCTTCTGGTTCGTCCAGCTTCTCATGCAGACCGAAAGCAGCGGTCACTCCATTTCTCCCGGTCGTTTCGACCAGTATATGTACCCTTATTACAAGGCAGATATCGATGCGGGCAAGATCACCTACGAGCAGGCACAGGAGCTGATCGATTGTATCTGGGTCAAGCTCAACGACCTCAATAAGGTGCGTGACGCCGCCTCTGCCGACGGCTTTGCAGGCTACGGACTCTTCCAAAACCTCATTGTCGGCGGTCAGGATATCTACGGCATGGATGCCACCAACGACCTCTCTTACATGTGTATCGAGGCGTCCATCCACGTCCGCCTGCCCCAGCCCTCGCTCTCTATCCGTGTTTGGAACGGCTCGCCGCAGGATCTTCTTATGAAGGCGGCGTACCTCACCCGACTCGGCGACGGTGTTCCCGCTTACTACAATGACGAGGTCATTATCCCCTCCATCATGGCAAGAGGTCTCACCTTAGAGGAAGCACGCGACTATTGCATCATCGGATGCGTTGAGCCGCAGGCACCGCACACCACCGACGGTTGGCACGATGCCGCATTCTTCAATATGTGCCGTCCGATGGAGCTCGTCTTCTCGAACGGTGTAGACAAGGGCGAGCAGATCGGCCCTCGCACGGGTGTACTCTCCGACTTTGATACCTTTGATAAATTCTTTGACGCATACAAGAAGCAAGAGGCATTCTTCATCGAAATGATGGTCAATGCCGACAACGCAGTCGATGCCGCACACGCGGCACGTTGCCCCCTCCCCTTTGAGTCGTGCATGGTCGACGGCTGTATGGAAAAGGGACTTGCTGTGGAAGAGGGCGGTGCAAAGCACAACTTCACAGGTCCCCAGGGCTTCGGTATCGCCAACATGACCGACGCACTTCTCGCCATCCGTGAGCTTGTTTACGAAAAGAAGCTCCTCACTCTCTGCGAATACAAGGAGGCAATGGACGCAAACTTCGGTAAGGGCTACAAGGGCAAAGCGGCAGAGAAGATCACCGTGGATATCGCAAAAACGATGGAAGCGGCAGGCGTTACCGTGGATGAAAAGACGGTCGCCGCCATCTATAAAACGGTCACGACGGGCGAGCATATCCCCGCCGAAAAGCGTGCACGCTACGCTGAAATTTATGACATGATCGCCGCTGTCAAGAAGTACGGCAACGACATTCCCGATGCCGACCTCTTCGCACGTGAGGTTGCTTATACCTATACCAAAGAGGTAGAGAAGTATAAAAATCCCCGTGGCGGTCAGTATCAGGCAGGTCTTTATCCTGTATCCGCCAACGTCCCCCTCGGTGCGCAAACGGGCGCGACCCCCGACGGTCGTCTTGCCTTCACCCCGATCGCAGACGGTGTCGGTCCTGTATCGGGCAGAGATGTGTCGGGTCCTACCGCAACCGCAAACTCGGTTGCAAAGCTCGACCACGGTATCGCCTCCAACGGCACGCTCTTCAATCAGAAGTTCCATCCTGCCGCGCTTGCGGGCGCGGAAGGGCTGCTCAAGTTCGTTTCTCTCATTCGCGGCTTCTTCGATCAGAAGGGTATGCATATGCAGTTCAACGTCGTGAATCGCGAAACGCTGCTTGATGCGCAGGCAAACCCCGACAACTACCGCAACCTTGTGGTACGCGTTGCAGGCTACAGCGCACTCTTTACCACCCTTTCCCGCTCCTTGCAGGACGATATCATCGCCCGCACCGAGCAGGGCTTCTAAACAAAAATCTTTTAAGGAGATCGTCGTGACGGAATATTATCAGACCGACGCCGCAGTCCGCGGCAGAATATTCGACATTCAACGCTATTCCGTCCACGACGGTCCCGGCATTCGCACCATCGTCTTTTTAAAGGGCTGTATGTTCCGTTGCCTTTGGTGCTGTAACCCCGAGGGTCAGCTTTATGAGCCCGTGACACTCGCTTCCATGCACGGTAAGCCCGAGCGCCTTGCAGGCGAGGATGTTTCGGCAGGCAAAGTGATGGAAACCGTCCTAAAGGACAGCGTTTATTATGGTCGCTCGGGCGGTGGACTCACTCTTTCGGGCGGTGAAGCGCTTTTGCAACCCGATTTTGCTCTCGCCCTCTTCCGTCTTGCACACGCGCACGGCATGACCACCGCCATCGAAACGACGGGCTATGCCGATCATGACGTGTTAGATAAAGTCTTACCGCATATTGATTACGTGCTGATGGACATTAAGCATATGGATGCGGAAAAGCATAAGAAATTCATCGGCAAGGACAACGCCAAGGTGCTTGCGAACGCGCCCTATATCGCGTCACACGCCAAAAGCTATACCGTCCGTGTCCCCGTCATCCCCACCTTTAACGATACGGATGCCGAGATCGCCGCGATCGCACGCTTCGCCGCTTCCATGCGGGAAACCCGTGCCATCCACCTGCTCCCCTACCACCGCCTCGGTACGGATAAATACACCGCACTCGGCAGAGATTACGGTATGGGAAGCCTTCCGCTCATCCCCGATGAGAAGATGCACCGTTTGCTTGCCGTCGCACAGGAAGCAAGCGGTATTTACTGCCAGATCGGCGGTTAAACGACGAAAACTACTCCATATGAAAGGAAATGAATATGGAATTACAGGATAAAATGCGCATCGTTCAAGAGCTTGTCCCCGGTAAACAGGTGACGCTCGCGCACATCATCGCAAACCCCGACCCCGTGCTTTATCAAAAGCTGGGTCTTGATCCCAAAACCGATTATTCGCGCTCCGCAATCGGTGTCCTCACCGTATCCCCTGCGGAAACGGCAGTCATCGCCGCCGATATCGCCATGAAGTCCTCGAACGCCGACCTCGGCTTTGTCGATCGCTTCACGGGCACGCTCATTATCACGGGCACCGTATCCGCCGTGGATTCGGCATTCACCGCCATCATGGATTACGTGCAGGATAAGCTCGGCTACAGCGTGGTGGAAAAGACCCGTACCTAAATATGAAAAAACTCATCCTTATCGGCAGAGTCGCCGCAGGAAAGACCACCCTCTCCCAAGCCTTGCTGGGAGAAGATATTAAGTATTACAAGACCCAGTCCATCCATTACGGGGAAGTGATCATTGACACCCCCGGCGAATACACCGAGCTGCGCCAGACATCCGGCGCACTCGCGCTTTATGCCTATGAAGCGGATATCGTGGGGCTTGTGCTTTCGGCAAACGAGCCATATTCCATCTACAGTCCCTGCATCACCTCTCTCGTGAACCGTGAGGTCGTCGGTATCATTACGGGCATCGACAAGCCCGACGCGCGCCCTGACCTTGTGGAAAATTGGCTTCGCATTGCAGGCTGTAAAAAGATCTTCCGTGTCAGCTCCTATACAGGGGAGGGCATTGACGAAATTTTAGATTACCTTAAAGAAGACGAAACAGGAAAGGACAAGCTATGAGTCAGACAAAAGTCATTTGCTTTGCCAACAATAAGGGCGGTAGCGGAAAATCCACCACCTGCTCCAACGTTGGCTATGCCCTTGCCTCTCTCGGCAAGCGTGTGCTCCTCGTGGACGGCGATATGCAGCTCAATCTTTCGCTCTCCTTCTTTGACGAGGAAGCGGTGCTTTCCATGGCGGCAGGTGAGAAAAACCTCTATCACGCCATCAGGGAAGAGAAGGATCTTGCCGATTACATTATCCCCACCCCCTATAAAAACCTCGATATCATCCCCTCCTCCACGCTGATGAGCGGCATTGAGGTGGAGCTCTTTACCAAGTGGCAAAGGGAGTTCATCCTTCGCAAATGCCTTGAGCGTGTTAAGGCTACAGGAAAATACGATTTCATTCTCATCGACGCACCGCCTACCCTTGGCGGCTGGGTCATGAACGTCATGTGCGCCTCGGATTTTGTCATCGTTCCCGTGGAAGCCAGCCCTTGGGGACTCTTCGGACTTGCCAATATGTTTGAGTTTACCGAAAAGGTGCGTACCATGGCACCCACGCTTTCGGTGCTCGGTATTGCCGTTACCAAGGCGGATGAAAGAAAGAACTATTTTCATCAGACGCTTGAAACGCTCGGCGCGATCGACGGCGTCACCCTCTTTAAGAACATCATCCGCGTAGACAGCACCGTCGAATGGTCGCAGGACAATTCCAAGCCCGTTCTCGCCTATAAGCCCTCGGCACGAAGCGCCAAGGAATATTTAGAACTTACAAAGGAGATCTTAGAAAATGTCAGTAGGAAAAGCAAGCATTAAGCGCGCACTCGGCACGACTGCCGCAGAACCCGTAAAGGAAGAAAAGAAGGTAGAGGCTCCTAAGGCAGCACCTGCGAAAAAGCCTGCGGCTAAAACGACCGCAAAAGCCACCGCAAAGGCTGCTCCCAAGGCAGCAAAGCCCGCAGCGAAGCCTGCAGCAAAGAAGCCCGCTCCTGCAAAGGCAGCACCTGCACCCAAGCCCGTCGCCCCTAAAACCTCGTTCTCCTTCGGAGATGATCTGCCCTATTATCTGCTTTGATGAAACGTTTTTTAGCCCTTATTCTTGCCCTTTCGCTCTTACTCGTCCTTCCGTCCTGTGGCAAGCGTGAGCCCGATTATATCTCGGGAGATATGACCGATTGGTTTGATATCACGCTCGCTGATTTTACGGGCGGCACGTACGACGTTGATCTGCCAAACGAGATTACGGACGAGGATGTTTACAAAGAGCTCAGATGGCTTCAGCTTTATTATGCGCTCCGCGGAAATACCGCCGCTAGCGACCTTTATTTAAGCCGCCCCGAATTTTCCGATGTCGTTTTCTTTTATTACGACGTCGCTCTCACCCCCGATGGCGAAGGTGTATTTTCTAACATTTTCTCCGAAGATGGCGCTGAGAAGGTTACCGTCGGTCTTTGGGAATTTCCCCACGGAAAGGTCGAAAAGGCAAATGCGCTGTTTGACAACAAGCTCTTTTCCGATACTCTCACACAGACACAGCCCGCAGGGCGTGTCACCGAGGGGGTTGTAGAGGCGGGCGATGTTGTTGTGTTAAGCTACACCACCTTCAATGCGGAGAATGTTCTGCAGGAAAGCGCTACCAACGTCCGCATCAATACGCATGCCGATTCCTTTTCCCTTTATGAGAATGTTCATCCCAAGGCAATCCTCTCCGATCTTATCGGGAAAACGCTTGGAGAAGAATATACGGTAACGCAAACCGTTCTCCCCGAAGGGGGCGGTGAGGAGGTTACCTATACCTATCGGTATAAGGTAGCATATAAGTCGGAGGAAACCTTCTCTACGGTGGAAATTCCTCTTGCAGAGGATGCTTTTGATGACACCTATAGCGAAGCCCTGCAGGCTTTGAACGGAAAAACGGTCTATGTCCGCTTTTTCATTTCCCGCTTCATTGATTATGATCCGCCCGCGCTGGACTCCACCTTCTATATTGAAACGCTCGGTCTTACGACCAAGGAAACCGATGTAGAAAAGATCGAAAAGGAAGCGCACGCGGCGATCAAAGCAAAGCTTGCGGATGCACGGCTGACCGAGCAGGTTTATCCCATTGTGCGCAACGCGGTGTTTGACCGTATCTTTGCGCGCACCGACCGCGTAAAGAAACTCCCCAAAAAGCAGGTTGAAAGACTGTATGAGAAGCTTGTTTCGGATACCAAAGGATCTTACGAATACGCCAAAACAGAACTAAACTTCCCGTACGTCGACATCAATGACTATGCGGCGGCGTATTACAATTACTCCTTGGAGGAATATCCTACGATGGAGGACGTGTGCCGCGCCGAAGCTGAGGAAACGGTAACACTCAGGCTTCTGAACTTCGCGATCGCACAGCTGGCAGATTTTCGGTATTCTCCCGAAAAAACGGAACAGTATTACGAGGTTTATTTGCAGCACCAGATCGACGGCTATACAAAGCCCGAATACGGCATTGCACTTACCGACGAAGAGCGTGCGGAAATCCACCTCATGGCAGGTGACGAAAAGACGGATCAGCTGTATGAGGAGATGCTTCACCTTTTTGTCAAGCATTATGCCATTTACGAGCAGGCAGAGGTTACCGTGGATGATGTGAAGGAGATCGTTGGAAGTAAAGAGGACTTTCTCCTTGACGGACTTCTTAAGATCACCGAGGTCAACGTGCAAAAATACCTCTATGAAAACAACACTTGGAACGATATTACACCATGACGGGAGGAGCGGCAATGAAAAAAATACTGTTTTTTGCAGCTTTGATTCTTGTTTTGATGCTTTCCGTTTTTGGTTGCGCAAAAAAACAGCCGTCGCTTGTCTATATCGTGGATGGGGAAACCTACCACACCGATGTGCTTGAAGGCGAAGACGATTTTTTTGGTAACATCGGCAAAACACCGGAAAAATCGGGCTTCCTGTTCGGCGGCTGGTACTTTGATGACGGCGAGTGGGAAAAGCCCCTCAGCTACACCGATTTGAACAGAGAAGCGCAAAATAAGGAGTACCGTGTATACGCCAAATGGGAAACGGTCGCCTTTGAGTTTATCGAGGAAGAGCGTGCCTATTCCGTCGTCGGACTTTTGCTCGGCGCGGGAAGTGAAGTAGTAATTCCCGAAACCTACAAGGATATCCCCGTCACAAGGATCGCTCCCGAGGCTTTTCGCGGATGCGATCAGTTAAAGTCCGTTGTTTTGCCCGATACGCTCAAAACGGTTGGGGCATATGCCTTTGCCGAATGCACAACCCTCGAAAAAATCGTTCTCCCCAATTCGGTGACCTTGGTCGATAAGGGTGCCTTTTCCAACTGCATCACGCTTACTGAGGTTTCCTTTAGCACGGTGCTTGAGGAGATCAAGGCGGAGGCGTTTGCCAACTGCGCCCGTTTGGCATCGGTGACACTCCCGGGGTCGATCAAAAATGTCGGTGCGCGTGCCTTTGCGTCCACCACCGCCCTCACCTCTGTCAGCCTTCCCCGAGGTATCGCCTCGCTTGGCGCCGAAGCCTTCTTGGGATCTGCCGTAACAGAGCTCACTTATGCGGGCGAAATGACCGCTTGGAAGAATGTTTCACAAGAGAATTTTGCTAAAAACTCTTCGATCACGGGTGTCAAGTGCCTTGACGGCACGGTATCTGTTACCCAATAAATAAAAAAAGCAGAGCCCAAACGGATGCTCATAAACGAGCACCGCATAGGCTCTGTTTTTTATTCCTTTCCCAAAAGCTTGCGTTCGAAATGGAATATTGCACTTTCAAACCAAGCCACTGCAAGCCAATGCACAAGGTAGCAGGGAAGCATGACTGCGGGAAGATACAACACTAAAAACTCAAGAAGTGCGGTCATGGATAGAATGATCCAAGCGGCAGAGATCTTGTCGGCGTCCAGCTTTTTATAAAGACTCCGCTCAAGCTCCTTCGCGCCTTCCGCAAATTCATAGGCGATATAGAGTGCCACGACCGTCATAATAACGCTGATCACAAGCTCCACCACCTTGGGGAGGGGAAGCGCGATCAGGTTTAGCGTGAATTCCGCCGCGCTCAAGACAAACGCAATCACGGTGAAAAGGCGCAATCGGCGAAAATGTCCGTTTTCGTGCCCGAAGCGGCGGTTGGCGAAAAAGAGGATCGCATATCCCAAAAAAGCAGGGATCAGGTTGACCACGCCACCGTAGCCGAGCGAAATATTAAAATCCAAAAAAACGAACAGAAATCCCAAAAAATAATATTTCATAGTATCAGAAGAAGAAATACCAAATGACAAAAACGAGTAAGGCTGCGCCAAAGATGGCAGGGAAAATATAGTCAAGAATGCTCGACTTGTGCGGCACTTCAAGTGCGGCTTTGGCTTCGTCTTCCTTTTTGATCTCTTCGAAAACGGCTTCCATCTCTGCTTCTTCCTCGGGGGTGGGCGCGTCCTCGTTGACCTCACCCGAAAGAATTTCGCTGAGCGTCTTAAGCACCTCGGGATCCTTGACCGCAAAGCAGGCTTTTTGCAATGCCTCGCGCGCTTCTAAGCGCTCATCCGTTTCCTCTTCCGCCGTTGCGCGGTCAAGCAGCTCCTCACAGTGAGGACACAGAACACGCTTTGCGCCGTAAGAGCTGATAAATAAAACGGCAGGCGATTCCTCTTCAAAACGGGTTCTGCAAATAGCACAAGTATTCATAGCTTGGTTTCCTTGTCCTTTGATAGATTGATTAAAAACATTGTACCACAAAAAAGCGCATCTGTCAACATTTCGTTGCGTTTTTATAAGAGATGATGCCTATTCTCTTGCTTTTTTGCGGGATTTATGGTACAATATATAAAGGAATAAAAGAAAGGAGTGCGCATATGGTCCTCATCATCGCAGAGAAGCCTAGCCTTGGCAGAAACATTGCCGCCGCTATTGGAAAGCTGCAAGCGAAAAACGGCTATATGGAAGGCGAAGGGTATCTTGTTACCTGGGCGTTCGGACACCTCTTTTCTTTGGCAGACGTAGATAAATATTCCCCCAATCCCGACGGCTCCACACGCTGGTGCAGGGAGGTGCTACCTTGCTTCCCCAAAAAGTTTCTTTTTGAGCTCCGCCGCGGTGACAACGGTAAGCCCGACAGCGGCATTGAAAAGCAGTTTCGCCTGATCGAAACGCTTGCCAACCGTCCCGACGTTGAAGCGATCGTCAACGCAGGGGACGCCGACCGTGAGGGCGAGATCATCGTCCGCCTTTGTATCGGCAAGGCGCTGAAAACCAAAAAGCCGGTGCTTCGCCTTTGGCTTCCCGACCAAACGCATGAAACGGTGCGCGCCGCACTCGCAGATATGAAGCCCGATTCCGAGTACGATAACCTCGCAGGCGAGGGCTTCGCACGCACCTACATCGATTGGCTGTACGGCGTGAACTTTACCCGCTATGCAACCCTCAGGAACGGTGCGCTGCTCCGTGTCGGCAGAGTTATTGTGCCCATCGTCCGCGCCATTTACGACAGAGATATGGCGATCTTAAAGTTCAAGCCCGAAAAGTATTTCGTAGCGCAAAGCCGCGCTGAGACCAAGGGAGAAGCGGTCGAGCTCACGAGCAAAAAGAAATTTTCCGCCAATGAACGCGCAAAGGCGGAGGAGCTCTCTGCGCTTTATAACCAAACGGGTGCCACCGTGACCTCGGTCAAAAAGAAAAAGACCACCTTAGCCCCCGGTAAGCTTTATTCGCTTTCCAAGCTCCAAAGCGTGCTCGGTAAAAAATATAAGATGTCCATGACGGCATCTCTTGAGATCATACAAAAGCTGTACGAGGCAGGATATCTCACCTATCCCCGTACCAATTCCGAGTACCTTGCCACGGCGGAAAAGGATAAGATGAAGCAGATCTTAAAGGGTGTCGCGGCGCTTGGCTACCCTGTGCGCTTTAAGGACAGCAAGTATATCTTTGACGACTCCAAGATTGAGTCGCACTCCGCACTCACTCCCACCTACAAGATCCCCTCGCCGAACGCACTCTCCGAGGACGAAAAGAAGGTGTATTCCACCGTTCTCCGTCGCTTCGTAGCGGTTTTCTGCGCAGAGGACTGTACTGCCGCAAAGACCGAAATGACCATCTCTGTGGGTTCGCTTGAGGACTTCGTCCTGAAGGGAACGACCATCCTGACCCAAGGCTGGATGAAATACGACGACGGCGGGCAGAAGGATAAAATGCTGCCGAACCTTGCCGAGGGGGACGTTGTCAACGTTGCGTTTGCCCCCGTCGAGAAGGAAACGACGCCGCCCAAGCATTATACCATCGAAACGCTCAACCAATACCTTAAAAACCCCTTCCGTGAGGAAAAGGCGGAATTGAAGGAAAAGGAAGAGAACGGCGAGATGGACGACGATACCGAGGAATACCGTGCGATGCTCGAGGGTGTCGAGCTCGGCACCGAGGCGACGCGAACCTCGATCATCGACAACGCGAGAAAAAGCAAGTACATCGACCTTAAAAAGGATGTTTACACCATTCTTCCCGGCGGCATCCACCTCATCGAGTCGTTGGAGGATATGCATATCTCCATGGATAAATACAAGACCTGTGAGATGGGTAAATCACTCAAAAAGGTCTTTCACGGTGCGCTTTCGGTGGATGAAAGCGTTGCCCTCGCTTGCAAAGAGATCGCCGACACCTTCCGCACCGCCGACGCAGAGGGCGACGGTGGCACAGGCTTTTTTGGGGATGAGATCGGCGAATGCCCGCTCTGCCACAGCCGTGTCAGACGCACCTCCTTCGGCTACGGATGCGCAGGCTATAAGGAGAAGGGCTGTCGCTTTTCCATTCGCATGAAGATCCTCGGCAAGCTGATCCCCAAAACGGTTGCCGCCACTCTGCTCAGCGAGAAAAAGACCTCTCTGATCACAGGCTTCGTTTCTCAAAGAACGGGAAAATCCTTCGACGCCATGCTGACCCTCAGCGAGGATGGCAAGATCGGATTTTTGTTCCCCTAAACAAAAAACCACCTGCTTTGCAGGTGGTTTTTTCACTGTTCTCGTCCTGATTAGTCAGAAACGTAGGGAAGCAGAGCCATATAACGAGCGCGCTTGATCGCGGTCGTCAGTGCGCGCTGATGCTCAGCGCAGGTGCCGGATACACGGCGGGGAAGGATCTTTGCGCGCTCGGAGATGAACTTGCGGAGCTTTGCAACATCCTTGTAATCGATGGTCTCTACCTTGTCTGCACAGAAGATGCAAACCTTTTTACGCTTCTGGTGGGGACGAAAAGAACGCTGGGTATCGTTTCTATCCATTTTCTTTTCTCCTATAATTCATTTTGTTTCACCTTGCATTTCAACCCTCACGGTGAAAAGAGGGCGACACCGTCATTAGAAGGGCAGGCTGTTGTCGTCAACCTCTTCGAATTCGGGTGCGTTACCTGCAACAGCGGAGGATGCACCGTATGCTTCGGGAGCATATGCGCCGCCATCGCCTGCAGCTGCGGAGTTCTTATTTTCGACAAAGGTAATTTCGTCTGCTACGACCTCGGTCGCGTAACGCTTGTTGCCTTGGGCATCGGTCCAGCTTCTGCTTTGGAGCTGACCGCAAACGAGAAGGGGACGACCCTTCTTGAAGTACTTTGCAACAAACTCTGCACGTTCACGCCATGCAACAACACTGATGAAGTCGGCAGTAGGCTGTCCTTGGTCTGCGTTTCTTTGGAAACGGCGGTTGATGGCGAGGGTAAAGCTACAAACGGACGTGCCTTGTGCAGTCTGCTTGAGTTCGGGATCTGCCGTCAAGTTACCAATCAGGATTACTTTGTTAAAGCTTGCCATAATTAAGACTCTGCCTTTCTGAAGTTTTGAAAAATGCGCTTGAATTATTCAGCGTCGGTTGCTTCTTCTGCAGGAGCCGCTGCGGGCGCTGCGACGGAAGCTTCGGGAGCCTTCTCGAGACGAATGGTCATCGAGCGGAGAATTGCATCGTTGATGCGCATCAGACGCTCAAGCTCGAGAGGAAACTCAGGTGCGCTCTCAAAGGATGCGAGAACGTAATAGCCTTCGCCTACCTTACCGATCGGATAAGCGAGTCTACGCTTGC